>NZ_BAAGVX010000029.1:0-3912 GCF_054780655.1 Marinomonas epiphytica | reverse complement strand
CCACCACTTATAGGAAAGTGGCTAAACAACCTATGACAATGGAGCGGTAGTTCAGTTGGTTAGAATACCTGCCTGTCACGCAGGGGGTCGCGGGTTCGAGTCCCGTCCGTTCCGCCACTTACTTTTGATAGAGTGAGTAGGCTTGTAGATATACCATCATTGCGATGGGTGTGTAGCTAAGTTGGGATTCGTTCTCACAAGGCGCATAGATACCGGGAGTTAAGAACTCCGATCGAAAGATCTAAAACTGCAACGGGTGTGTAGCTCAGTTGGAATTCGTTCCTGCAAGGCGCATTGATACCGGGAGTTAAGAACTCCGATCGAAAGATCTAAAACTGCAACGGGTGTGTAGCTCAGTTGGAATTCGTTCCTGCAAGGCGCATTGATACCGGGAGTTAAGAACTCCGATCGAAAGATCTAAAACTGCAACGGGTGTGTAGCTCAGTTGGGAGAGCGTCGCCCTTACAAGGCGAATGTCGGGAGTTCGAACCTCTCCACACCCACCACTTATAGGAAAGTGGCTAAACAACCTATGACAATGGAGCGGTAGTTCAGTTGGTTAGAATACCTGCCTGTCACGCAGGGGGTCGCGGGTTCGAGTCCCGTCCGTTCCGCCACTTACTTTTAAAGTAAGCATCTACCTAAAGATGTAAAACTATATGGGTGTAGCTTAGTATGGATTCGTTCCTACAAGGCGCATAGATACCGGGAGTTAAGAACTCCGATCGAAAGATCTAAAATTGCAACGGGTGTGTAGCTCAGTTGGAATTCGTTCCTGCAAGGCGCATTGATACCGGGAGTTAAGAACTCCGATCGAAAGATCTAAAACTGCAACGGGTGTGTAGCTCAGTTGGGAGAGCGTCGCCCTTACAAGGCGAATGTCGGGAGTTCGAACCTCTCCACACCCACCACTTATAGGAAAGTGGCTAAACAACCTATGACAATGGAGCGGTAGTTCAGTTGGTTAGAATACCTGCCTGTCACGCAGGGGGTCGCGGGTTCGAGTCCCGTCCGTTCCGCCACTTACTTTTAAAGTAAGCATCTACTTAAAGATGTAAAACTATATGGGTGTGTAGCCCAGTTGGAATTCGTTCCTGCAAGGCGCATTGAAACCGAGAGTTAAGAACTCCGATCGAAAGATCTAAAATTGCAACGGGTGTGTAGCTCAGTTGGGATTCGTTCCTACAAGGCGCATAGTCACCGGGAGTTTGAACTCCACATCTACCTAAAGATGTAAAACTATATGGGTGTGTAGCTCAGTTGGGAGAGCGTCGCCCTTACAAGGCGAATGTCGGGAGTTCGAACCTCTCCACACCCACCATCTATTGGCTTATACAGTCACTCTAGATTTCCTCCTAAGCCCTTAAAATCGCAATGTGATTGCTCTTGCTTTGACTAATCCCGTTTTAATATTTCTCTTAATGATTTTCTCCTAAAACTATATTTAGCAGTGTAGCTATGCTGTGGCTGTATTGTGACCAGATCTGTTTTAAAACCTTACATCACGCCACCAAACCACCTTGGGTCAGATACAAGTCCTGCATACCCACTCGTCAGCCTTTATTAATTGGTAGATACATGCAAAGTCTTTTAGTATCAGTGTTTAGGCTCTCGGCGTGGTAAAAATAAGCTGGGGGTGAAAGCGACTGGGCAAAAAAGGCAATTACAAGAGAAAGAATGATGAAAAGCAGAAGACTAGTTCAATGGTGTTGCTTGGTGGTATGTATTCTATGTGGGGCTGGTACTGCTATGGCGGCAGAGCCTGTGAGTACTGGGTTTTGGAGTAACTCTGCTATCGGTGGGCACGATGTACTGGACTATTATCGTGAGGGCATTGAAGGCAGTAGCCCAGTCGAAAAAGGCACTAAGAAATTTATCGTGACATGGAAGGGTGCGGAATGGCATTTTGCCAGCCAAGCATCGGCAGATAAATTTGCCGCCAATCCTAATAAGTACGTTCCTCGTTATAACGGATTTTGTGCCAATGCACTGGCGTTAGGTGAAGGCTTGATTCCGACGAGTGGTCAGGTTTGGGAATTTTTCGGAGAAGAGTTGCACTTATTTTTCGCAGAGCGTGGCCGCCAAAGGTGGTTGAATGGCGACTGGAAAACTTTCCAAGCCCAAGCGGATAAAGCTTGGCAAGCTTCTCTTGATTAGAGGGTATCAAGGTGGTGGTTTTCGTTTGCTTGTTATAAGGCCATTCTTAAAGGGTTGATTGCCCCTGATCAAAAGGGTCTGTTAAAGTGTGGAAGGTTCACTGCAAGTTCATACTTGTTACGGGCGGGGCGTCATACACCATTACGAGGATAAAAATATGATGAGTAAGTTCTCTAAAAACATTGCCAATGATGTGAAATATGAATTAGCTCAGGCAAAGGCGCTGGAAATAGAAGGTAAGCTTTCAAAATCATTTCATCATTTAGAAAATGCTCATGTGCTGGGGCAAGAGTCTACTTGGTGGCATGTTAAAGTGCATTTTCTCATGCTTCTTTGGGCTTATCGTCAAAGAGATGTTAAAGAAACTGTTGGCCAAATTGTTCGTATTATTGGCGCGGCAACGAAAACTGCAATAGGTTTGGTTCCGGCAGGTAATACTGGTGGCTCAAATATTAGTCCATTTAAAAGGCTACCAATTTCATCAAAGCATCAGGCCGCCATAACCAAAGCCAAAAGTAGGGTAGGGTAAGCTTCTGTACTCGTCATTTCTATCGCGAGAAAGTAACACGTGGGGCGGCTTTGTTATTATGCCCCCCGTTCCTGCATTCGTTATTAGAAAGTTAAATATTTGCCGAATTTGGTGAGAGTAATGATTTATATAACACAACTGATCTATGTGAAAGGTGGCCAAGAGGGTGTATTCCATGAGTTTGAAAGCTACGCCATTCCGATCATCAAAAAATATGATGGGGAGTTAATGCTTCGGATCCGGCCAGACGCGAAGAATTTTATTGAAGCCTCTGTAGAGCAACCATATGAAGTACATATTGTTCGGTTTAATAGTCAGCAGGATTTCGATAATTTTTTAAATGACGAGGAAAGGATCAAGTATCTTGGCCTAAAAGAGCAGTCGATTAGAGAATCTTTCTTGATTAAAGGTGAGGCCTTATAAAATGTTAATGGATGCTAAGGTGGGGTTAAGCGGCATAGCCATCATTTTAACTTTTATAGCATTCATACCCTACATACGCTCAATTTTATCTGGAGTTACAAAACCCCATTCCTTTTCTTGGGTGATTTGGGGAACAACGACCATAATTGTATTTTTCGCGCAGGTAGAAGCTAATGGTGGTCTGGGAGCCTGGCCTATTGGGGTGTCTGGTTGCGTTACTATTTTTATTGCGGCTTTAGCTGTTTTTAAACATGCTGATATAAAAATAACCAAAATTGATTGGATGTTTTTCTTAGCGGCACTTATGTCCTTACCATTCTGGTATTTTACCTCGAACCCGCTTTGGGCTGTGGTGGTATTAACTGTTGTGGATTTACTTGGCTTTGGTCCAACTATTCGCAAAGCCTACGACTTTCCTCATGATGAAAACTTACCCTTCTTTATGTTATTTATGGCTAGAAATGTGTTCGCCATTCTAGCGCTAGAGCACTACTCATTAACAACGGTGCTATTTCCTCTGTCTGTTAGTTGCGCGTGCTTGTTACTGTTAATCATGATTAGCTATCGTCGCCGTATTGTTTGCGCCTAAACATCATTAAAATCTAGTGTTCACCCCAAACCGTAGGGGGCCGTTAGGCCGAAGGCCGTAATGCACCGCTGGGAACGCAGTTCCCATAATGTAGTGGTTCAATAATCCCGGACACCCAAATAAATGGTAAGCTTGCCACAACAGAGGTGTCCAATGAAAAAGAAACGTCGATCATTCACTCCAGAATTCAAACTTGAAGCTGCAAGCTTAGTTC
>NZ_BAAGVX010000028.1:0-503 GCF_054780655.1 Marinomonas epiphytica | reverse complement strand
GCAAGGCACGGTGTCCATCGTCAACAACGAAATCGTCTATGTACCTGCACTGAACTTTAACGGCACCGCTGAAATCGGTTATACCGTGTTAGATGGCAATGGCGGCAGTGATACCGCCACTGTCACCGTCACCGTGAATGCGGTGAACGATAACCCCGTGGCTGACGACACTACAGGTACAGGTAACGAAGATACCAGCATTACCTTGAATGTTTTAGCCGATGTATCGGATGTGGATGTGGGCGACACCTTTACTGTGTCCAGCCCAACAGTGATTTCAGGGCAAGGCACGGTGTCCATTGTCAACAACGAAATCGTCTATGTACCTGCACTGAACTTTAACGGCACTGCGGAAATTGGCTACACCATCACAGACAGCAATGGCGGCAGTGATACCGCCACTGTCACAGTTACCGTGAATGCGGTGAACGACAATCCTGTGGCCAACGACACAACAGGTTCGGGTAACGAAGATACCAGTATCACGCTAAACGTTTTGGCCG
>NZ_BAAGVX010000027.1:0-1718 GCF_054780655.1 Marinomonas epiphytica | reverse complement strand
CTCAGTTGTTGCAGACGAAGTTCGTTCATTAGCAGAGAAAACGGTGGATGCAACAGGCAAAATCACCGACATCGTTAGCACTATCCAAACTTCAACCCAAACAGCAATCAGCACCATGAAAGAAGGTCAAGAAAGCTTACAAAATATTGAAGAGTATAGTGAAAAAGCTGACCTTGCTATCCAAGAAATTGAACAAAATGCACAGACTAGCTCTTCCTCTTCTGTAGAAATGGCCCGTTCAATTCAAGAAGTAGCAAAAACAGCCATTCACATGAGCGAAGAAATGGATAAAATTGCTCAGCAGCTTCAAAACGATAATAGCAGTATTAACAGTATTGAAGGCAACACTCGCCATATCCATGATCAGGTAAGCAGTTTAGACAGTAAAACCAACGTCTTTACAACCAAGTAAGCCCTCTACTCCATCACTAAAAAGCCCTTCATCTAATTAGGTGAAGGGCTTTTTAGTTAAAGTTAAAGTTCCAGTCAACATTAAACTTGTTTTTTTATGTAAAATAACGCTACTATCAAATTTGTCCTACAAATTAGAGATAGCGTTATGTTCCATAACATCCGATTTCAAAGAAAGCTGCAAATTTTACTTTTTACCACATTTATTGGTTTATTCATTGTAAGCCTCGTTGCTTATCTTGGCTTAGATAACCAAGATCGAACTTCTTCAAAATACCAAACTCTTACCCAAGTTGATAAAAGTTTAGATAACTTAGCACTCAACTTAATAAAAAAAGAACAACTTGCAAGCAAACTAACCAGTGAAACTTATCCATCTTTTATTGAAGATTTAGCTTCCCAGAAAACACGACTATCAAACATAATCACTGAACATAATGAGCGGTTAGACGACTCGGCTATTTCTCAACAACTCAGCAGCGTAAACACTTTATTAACAAACTACTTTGAAAGCCTTGAAACAAGACTCAAACAAAACAATGTTGTTGGGCTTGATATTCATTCAGGACTAAAAAGCCAACTTGCAACTCTGGGTACCAAGGTAACTGAAAGTATTTCCTTTCTAACGCTACTTAAGCAAGAATTCGACAAAACAAGGGAAGCTGAAAAAAACTATGCATTTGAACCAAGCCAAAGAAACTTTGAGCTTTTTGAACAACATATCGCTAATTTTAGAGAGCAAATGGCTAACTTCGGCTTAGACGAAAATTTTTCACCTGCAATTGGAGAGTACATTCGAATCGCATCAGAACTAAATAAGGCCAATTCATTATTGCTTTCTTTAGAAGAAAATCACATATCCGTTGAAGCGAATTTGATTGATGCACAAATCATTGCGTCAGAATTAGTACAAGAAGAAGTTGCAATAGCGTTAAAATCTGCTCATAACAGTGCCAAACTCTCGACGACAAGCCTCATTGCAGCAAGTTTACTTATCGCCACTTTGTCTTACTTTGTCATGTCGATTATTCGCCGAAGTGTGAATCAAACTTTATCTCCGATTATTAATGACCTTGAAAGTATGAAAGCGGGCGATCTCACAATACGCCTAAAAGTTAACCAGCAGCGCAATGATGAATTTGACTTACTATGCGAGTCAATAAATAAAATGAGCCAAGGTTTAGGGTCGGTTATTGGCGATGTGGTGAGCACCACAAGTGATGTCAACAACATGGTGTCTGAGCTTAACCAAGCCGTCACCAACATTGCGAACAGCAACCGTTCAGTGAGCGAACAAACCAACTCCA
>NZ_BAAGVX010000026.1:642467-643798 GCF_054780655.1 Marinomonas epiphytica | reverse complement strand
AGCTCTGCGGGCAATAGGTTCATTTAGCTCCCTCATAAACCAACTCATATCAGCCAAGCGTGCTCGATAAGTGTTTGCCGAAGCCTCAACAAATGCCATAACGCTGTTTGAAAGCGGCTCACCTTTAACGTACTGTTGAGTGAAAAGATTGCCTTTATGAAGCTTGTGCCAGCGCTGTATAACCTCCATTGTGGACCAGTTTCTGACGGTTTGTGAATCAATACGCAGCACCACATGCAAATGATTGCTCATTACGGCATAAGCACAGATATCTATGGAAAAAATGCCAGCCAAAAACAATAAACGATTCTCTACCCATGAGCGTCGGTGCTCATAACTTACACCTGTGGTTGAGTCTTCACCACATAAAAATGCACGACGAACACAGCGTGAAACGCAGTGGTAATAAGGGGTATCCTCAACACAAACTTGCTGGCTTCTAGGCATAGGCATGATCTGGCTCCTCTTCCTTGAGAAAACATAAATTGAGTATAGAAGAGGAGAAGAAAAAGACCAATATAATGCTGGAGCCCTTATGATGATTAGAGATTAATGGTGGGTGTCTTACTAAGATTTAAGATTTCACTAAGATTTACAGAAGTTTTTTTGTATCATGAACTCTCTTAATAATTAGACTAATGCCATGCCTAAAAACCAGTACAAAATTGTGCGCCTTACGGAAACAGGCGTTTCAAATGCATTCAAAAAAGAAAATGAGCTTGTAGAGCAAGTAAAGTCTGGTAGGTTAAAGCAAGCTCTTTTACTCTGGCAACCTGATGATCTAACTCTTGTTTTACCCGCAAGCAAAAAATGGCTAGCAACTGACGAGCTAAAAACTAAGCTTAGCAATCTAGAATGGAATATTCTTCATCGACGAACCGGTGGCGCGCCTGTTCCACAAACGTCTGGCATTATTAACGTTTCCCATATTTATGTAGCAGACCAGAACACAACCAATCTCATAAAGAGTGGCTATGAGAACCTTTGTAACGTTCTAAAAAACTTTTTTCACTCTTTCGGCATCAATGCTGAAACACACGCCACACCTAATTCATACTGTGACGGCGACTATAATCTCAATATAAATAAAAGAAAAATAATTGGCACCGCTCAGAGAATACTCACAACGAAAGAAAAACATAAAATTGTTTTAGCGCAAGCTTGTATCTTGATTGATGATGACCTTGAACAACTCATTCACCCCATCAACTTATGCTATGAACTGAATCAGCACAATGAGCAAATCCAATCGAACGTCCACACCTGCTTAAGAGAACATGTTGATATGCTTCCTGATACACAAGCATTGTATAAACGGCTTATTGAAGCAT
>NZ_BAAGVX010000026.1:549054-642289 GCF_054780655.1 Marinomonas epiphytica | reverse complement strand
CCCAGAAAAAGCATCATGTTAAAAAAGACTAAAAGACATGAACTTCTAGAGCCTCAAGCCCAACAAAGGTGGGTGTCTTAGTTAGTTCTTTTAAACATGGGTGTCTTAGTTAGTTTTCTTGTGCGGCCCCTAGGTTTGTTTGATCGGTTAAATGTTGCCAAGGCTGTTTGAAACAGCCACAATGTAGTCCGCTTAAAGGTTCACTTACCTATCTTCAGTTTCAACATTATAAAGCGGTTAAAAATCCTCTAGGAAAGTATTTCGTATCATGTCAGATCTTTTATCAATCAATACTAAGCCGGGCTACAAAAATCATTTGAACGGCCTGCAAGGTAGCCGCAAAGCCTTACAGCTTATTGAAATTGCTCAACAACAAAACACCCCGATTTTGTACCTTGCTAATACGGTTGCAGAACTCAACGAACTGGAAGATGAACTGGCCTTTCTGAATTCTAATCACAAAGAAACATTACGCTTCAGTGATTGGGAAACTTTGCCTTACGATGCTTTCTCGCCACACCAAGATATTATCTCACAACGATTGGAGACCCTAGCTGTCTTGTCTGAAAGCCAGGCCCCCATTATCTTAACCACTTTGGCTTCATGCTTAACTCGCCTTTGTCCAAAGCAACACATTGATGCACAGCGGTTTCATTTAAAAGAAGGGCAACTTCTTGCTCGTGAAAAGCTCTCAAGTAAGTTAACTGATGCAGGATATTTGCATGTAGACAATGTTCACCAGCATGGTGAATTTACCATTCGGGGCGCATTAATGGATGTGTTTCCAATGGGAGCGGATAAGCCGATTCGAATTGATTGGTTTGATGATGAAATTGATAGCATTCGTTGGTTCGATCCTGACACGCAACGCAGTACAGAGAAAACCCAAGAAATTAACATGCTGCCTGCCAAAGAGTTCCCAACCACCAGCCAAGGGATTCAGCAGTTTCGCCAGGCTTTTAGAGAAAGGTTTACGGTTGACCCTTTATCCAGCCCAGTTTATCAAGACATTACCAGCGGTATCATTCCAGCAGGCATAGAATATTACTTACCGCTCTTTTTTACTGAGACCGCCAACCTATTTGACTATTTACCAAAAGACACGCTCATCATACGAGCAGACACTTTAGTAGATAACTTGGCCAGCATTTTGTTGGATTTCCGCAGCAGACACGAGTCCTTAAATTACAACATTGAGCGCCCTATTCTTACCCCTGAAGAAGTATGCTTAAAAGAAGACGAGTTTTTTGCCTTATTAAATAATTACCCCAGTGTAATTTTTAGCGAACAAGGTGAGCACGACAGCTATCAGGCTCAACCTGATGTCGGCATTGAGTCGAAAGCCCCTACTCCTTTGCAAAAGTTACAGCATTTTTTGGAAAAAACGAGCACCCGAACACTCATTGTTGCTGAGTCTGCAGGTCGACGGGAAGCTCTCATCGAATTGCTCCAAAAACAAGGTATTAAACCCAAGCACCTATCAGACTGGCGCAGCTTTCGTGAGTCTGACGCACCTCTCGCCATTACCGAAGGTCAAGTGTACCGAGGCTTCACCATAAAAAATGAAGTAACTTTACTTGCCGAGAGCGACATATTAGGAGAAAGGGTAAGTCAACAACGCCGTCGTAGTAAACACGGTGAAGTTAATGAAGATGCCATTATTCGCAACTTAACTGAGTTACGGTTAAACGCACCTGTCGTTCACATTGACCACGGTGTTGGGCGCTATCTTGGCTTAACCAACTTAGAAATAGATGGCCAAGAAACAGAGTTACTTACCTTGGGTTATGCAAACGACGCTAAACTGTATGTACCTGTTTCCTCTTTACAACTGATTTCCCGCTACACGGGCGCAGATGAGGACACCGCCCCTCTGCACAAACTGGGTACAGACAAATGGAGCGCAGCTAAACAAAAAGCTGCCGAGAAAGCCCGAGATACCGCGGCAGAGCTACTCGAAATTTACGCTAAACGGGAAGCCAGAAGCGGCTACGCCTTTGCCAAACCCGACGACCAATACGAGCTCTTTGCAGCAGGCTTTCCATTTGAAGAAACCCCAGACCAGCAACTTGCCATTGATGCCGTTATTAGAGACATGTCCGCAGCCAAACCTATGGATCGTTTGGTGTGTGGAGACGTCGGCTTTGGTAAAACCGAAGTGGCCATGCGGGCTGCATTTTTAGCCGTACAAGATGGCAAACAAGTCGCCGTGCTTGTGCCCACTACTTTGTTGGCACAGCAACACTATGAAAACTTCTGTGACCGTTTTGCCGATTGGCCTGTAGAAGTTGAATTACTGTCTCGTTTTAGATCATCAAAACAGTCCAATGCCGCAATAGAGCGCCTTGAGTCCGGTAAAGCAGACATAGTGGTAGGGACCCACAAACTGATTCAATGCGATATTACTTTTGCCAACCTTGGCCTTGTCATCATAGACGAAGAACACCGATTTGGCGTTAAACAAAAAGATCAATTTAAAGCCTTACGCTCTGAAGTAGATATTTTAACTCTGACAGCCACACCAATACCTAGAACCTTGAATATGTCTTTATCTGGCATACGCGACCTTTCAATCATTGCCACACCTCCCGCTAAGCGTCTTTCTGTTAAAACCTTTGTTAAAGAAAGAAGTGCCGAGCAGATAAAAGAAGCCATTTTGAGGGAGCTACACCGAGGCGGTCAGGTGTACTTTTTGCACAATGAAGTACAAACCATAGAAAAAACGGCAGAAGAGCTATCTGAACTCATACCGGAAGCGAGGGTTATTGTCGGTCACGGACAAATGCGAGAACGAGAACTTGAGCAAGTGATGTCCGACTTTTACCACAAGCGAGCCAATGTTTTGGTGTGTTCCACCATTATTGAGACAGGCATAGATATCCCTAATGCCAATACTATTATCATTGAAAGATCCGATAAGTTCGGCTTGGCTCAATTGCATCAATTGCGCGGCCGAGTAGGCCGATCACATCATCAGGCTTATGCCTATTTACTCACCCCGAATGATCGTAAAATCACCTCGGATGCAGAAAAACGCCTAGAAGCCATTGCTATGGCGGATACGCTAGGCGCAGGCTTTACCCTAGCCACCCACGATTTAGAAATCCGTGGTACTGGGGAGTTATTAGGTGACGGCCAAAGCGGCCATATTGAACACGTGGGCTTTTCTTTGTTTATGGAAATGCTAGACAGAGCCGTAAAATCCCTTAAAAATGGCGAGTCACCTGACGTAGACATAAGCACACCTGCTCAAACCGATGTCAATCTGCGTATTCCCGCACTCATTCCAGAGGATTATCTGGGCGACGTACATTCAAGACTCATTCTTTATAAACGCATTGCCAGCGCGACCAACGATGCCGAACTAAAAGAGCTACAAGTTGAAATGATTGATCGTTTTGGCTTACTGCCGGACGCCACCAAGAACCTCTTTAGGCAAACGAACCTTAAGTTAAAAGCTGAAAAACTAGGCATTAATAAAATTGAGGCAGGCCCGAAAGAAGGTAAAATTTTGTTCCGAGCCGATACACCGGTAGACCCAATGAAGTTAATTAAGTTGATCCAAACCAAGCCAAACCAGTATAAACTAATGGGATCAGATACTTTAAAATTCATTACCAACATGCAAAATGCGGAAGATCGCTTCCAACAAACGACCAAGACGCTGGAGCTATTACATTGAAATTGATACTCGCGACCCTGCTTTTATTAGCAAGCGTTAGCCAAGCAGCCCAAGCAATCGATCTAAACCAGATTGACCCTAAAACGGCTAGAGCTTATGAAGGCTACTTACTCACTTTTGCCTGGCCAGAAAAATACGCCAGTGAACACGTGGATTACGAGAATGTTCTCGACCTAGAAAATTTATTGAGAATCAACCAGTCCCAACTTGAGAGCAGCACGCTTAATACCTCTCAACTTCCGGACGTTTTTTTGCAATATAAGCAAAGACTTAAAAACAGAGTCCAAATACTTTCTAGCCAACGCTGGACACTGATTTTCAACAAAGCTGGGGCGAGAGTAAATCAAAGCTTTTATAGCCCACTTACTAAAGACGGCTACCCTGAATTAGTGGGCGACATCAGCATACGGTTAGGGCGCTACTTGGAGTCTGATATTCATTATAGACACTACTTGTTCGATAGCTTTTCACAGCCATTAGAAACCCCACCTCTAGATTTAAACCAAACACAGATCGAGCCCCAACTTAATACAAACATCAAACAATTTGAGCCTGCGTTAGTACTGAACTTACACATTGAGAATAAGACTGCCAGTAAAAAACTGAATTATTTAGATCACCCAATCATTGGCACCTTACTGTATTTTGAGCCACTTGAGCTAGAAACCGCGATTGAAGCCATACAACAGCAGAATGCAACTATAGAAACGGGCTTAACTTCCCCCTATCACGATTCAAGCAGCGAACTTGAATAAGGGGCGAGGGGCATGAAACCATACCCCACTTAAAAACGAAATAGATTAGAAGCCTCGCGACTGGGCAAGCTTACTTAACCAGTGAACGCCTTTACTTTCAAACGCAGACAAGATTGATAAACCTAGTTTCTCCGTTACCGATTTAGGCTGTTTGAATGCTATTTGCACCACGTCGGCATCACCATAGTGCTCTACTAAGTAGGCATCGCTGGTTTTAATTTCATCAATCAAGTGATTGTCTAATGCTTGAGTGCCATACCAGGTATCGCCTGTGGCAATGGTCTCAATATCTAAGCTTGGCCGTTGAGAAGAAACAAAAGATTTAAACAAACCATGGGTGTCTTCCAAATCTTGTTTGAACTTCTCGCGACCTTCATCTGTGTTTTCCCCAAGCATGGTCAAAGTACGCTTATAACGCCCAGCAGTATGCAGTTCCACATCGATGTGGTTTTTATCCAATAGACGGTGCAAATTTGGTACTTGAGCGACCACTCCAATGGATCCCAAGATTGCAAAAGGAGCAGCCACTATTTTATCTGCCACACAAGCCATCATATAACCACCACTGGCCGCGACTTTATCAACACAGATCGTTAATGGAATTTTAGCCTCTTTAACACGCTGCAATTGAGAAGCCGCCAAACCGTAGCCATGCACCACTCCCCCACCACTTTCAAGACGCACGACAACCTCATCTTTAGGGGTGGCAATACTTAGTACGGCAGTGATTTCTTCTCGCATCTGATCCACTGCTGAGGCTTTGATATCCCCATCAAAATCCAGAACAAATAACCGCTTCTTAGGCTCAGTGGTTTGCGTGTTTTTTTTACCTTCTTTTTTAAGCGCTTTCTTCTCCGCTTTTTGTTGGCGTTTTTTCGCTTTGCTGTTTTCTTTCAACTCTTGTTTATCCAGCAGCTGATTGTCCAGCTCTTGCTTCATATCGTCGAAGTTTTCGTTAAGCTTTGTTACGGATAAATTACCAGAACGCGATTTTTTCTTACTGCTTGCCAACATGGCTAAAACCAATCCAAAAGCGACTAATAACGTTATCACTTTAAGCAAAAAGCCCACATAATCACTAAACCATTCCAAACTAATACCCTCTACATCTCACAATTTCATCAGATATTGGGGTGAAAAAGCCAAATAGCAAGCACTTTTTGTAAAATTCGTAGTAGATACACAATTGGTTATCCCTTATGATCTCCCCACCTTACAGTTTCATTACAATAAAAACCGATTCAAGGATCCATAAATGCAAACCACTTTATCGCGATCGTTTAGCCATAATTTCCTAGGAAATTCCCCCCTATGGTACAAACAAGCGATCATTATCTTTCTTATTCTCAACCCCATTTTATTGGCTGTCGTTGGACCTTTCATTACTGGCTGGGTACTGATTATCGAATTTATTTTCACGCTCGGTATGGCATTGAAATGCTACCCTTTATTACCCGGTGGTTTACTGGCCGTAGAAGCCGTTTTATTAGGGCTCACTAATTCCCATGGCGTCTATGAAGAGGTCAAACATAATATTGAAGTCATTCTGCTACTGATGTTCATGGTGGCCGGCATTTACTTCATGAAAGATATGCTACTGTTTATTTTTAATAAACTGCTGGTGAAGATCCGTTCTAAAGTCATTATTTCCTTGGTGTTTAGCTTTGCTGCTGCTATTTTATCGGCCTTTCTTGATGCTCTAACCGTTACGGCGGTATTAATAAGCGTGAGCGTAGGATTTTATTCGGTATATCATAAAGTCGCGTCTGGCCAGCCTTCAGATAAAAAACATAATCATGTGGTTGACGATAAAATTTTACCAGTCAATCAAGACGATCTGGCTCAGTTTCGCTCCTTTTTACGAAGCCTGTTAATGCATGGTGCTGTGGGTACGGCTCTAGGAGGGGTGGCTACCCTTGTTGGTGAACCTCAGAACTTACTGATCGCCAAAGTCGCAGGTTGGGATTTCGCTCAATTCTTTTTGAATGTCGCTCCTGTTTCTGTTCCTGTCTTTTTCAGTGGCTTGCTAACAGTAGTGGTAGTGGAGAACACCAAGCTATTTGGGTACGGTGCAATTCTGCCCGAGAATGTTCGTAATATTTTGAAAAATTTCGAGGAAGAAGAGTCCCAGCGCAGCACCAACCGCAATAAAGCCAAACTGATCATCCAAGGTATTGTGGCCTTAATTCTCGTGTTTTCTTTAGCCTTTCACGTAGCTGAAGTGGGCTTAGTCGGCCTTATGGTTATTGTCTTACTGACTTCTTTCAACGGCGTTACAGAAGAGCATCAAATTGGACAAGCCTTTGAAGAAGCCCTCCCCTTTACGGCTTTATTGGTGGTGTTCTTCACAGTGGTATCCGTCATTCACCAGCAACACCTCTTTCAACCTATTATTGATGTGGTGCTCAACTTACCTACTGAGTCGCAACCCATCATGTTCTTTATTGCCAATGGCCTATTGTCTGCCATTAGCGATAATGTTTTTGTCGCAACGGTATACATAGGTGAAGTAAAGTCAGCGCTTGAAGCCGGCACAATTAGCCGCGAACACTTTGACATCTTAGCGGTTGCCATTAACACAGGAACAAACTTACCGAGTGTCGCCACCCCCAATGGACAGGCGGCGTTCCTTTTCTTACTCACTTCTGCCATTGCTCCTTTGGTAAGGCTCTCATACGGCAAAATGGTTTGGATGGCTCTGCCGTATACCATAGTTCTAAGCTTGGTAGGCGGACTGTGCGTATACCACTTTTTATAGCGCTATTATTTTAGCTCTATAAAAAGTTAGCCCCTCTAATCGAGGGGCTAACTTTTTATTACCATAGACCAACTAACGCCATTTAGCGCTACTGTTTACGCCAAATGGCTTGGCCTGATTTTTTATCAATTAAGTCTAATCTTTCTTGGTGAGCTTGCAATTCACTTTCATTAGCACGAATGACTTTTAACATGGGCCTATCGGGAGAAAAACGTCGAATTTCCCCAGCAACTTGTTCTTGTCCATCGCCTTCTGATTGACTAACCAAACCTAGGTTTGTTTGCCCACCCGTCATAAGCAGGTAAACATCAGCTAGGATCTCAGAGTCCAACAAGGCTCCGTGTAGCTCTCGGTGCGAGTTATCGATACCGTAACGCTTACAAAGTACGTCTAGGTTATTCTTTTGCCCCGGGTGTTTTTTTCTGGCGAACACCAGACTATCAAAGATTTCACAAACCTCTGCGGTCTTAGGAAAGCCACCCAGCATGGCGAACTCATGGTCCATAAAGCCTACGTCAAAAGGAGCATTATGAATAATCAACTCCGCGCCTTTTATAAAGTCAAAAAACTCTTGCGCTACGTCTTTGAAGCGGGGCTTATCTGCTAAAAACTCATTGCTGATTCCGTGTACTTGGAAAGCTTCTTCTTCTACTTCCCGATCAGGATTCACGTAAACATGGAAGTGGCGATTGGTGAGTTTTCGGTCAACCATTTCAACACAACCAATTTCAATAATTCTATGACCTTGTTTAGGGTCTATACCTGTGGTTTCTGTATCTAGAACAACTTGTCTCATGACTTCGCTCTTAGCTCCTCAATCCCCTGGTTTGCTAACTGATCAGCAATCTCATTACCTTCAATTCCGGCGTGCCCTTTCACCCATTTCCAAGTTACTTCATGGCGCTGACATTCTTGGTCTAAGGTCTGCCAGAGGTCTTTGTTTTTAACAGGTTGCTTAGAGGCGGTCATCCAACCTTTACGCTTCCAACCGGCCAACCACTGAGTAATGCCTTTTTGAACGTAAGAAGAGTCCGTATATAAGGTCACCTCACAAGCTTCTTTCAACGCTTTTAAACCCTCTATTGCTCCCAGAAGCTCCATACGGTTATTCGTGGTATCTTGTTCCCCACCGCATAGACGTTTTTCGTGCTCACCAAAGGTTAACCACGCTCCCCAGCCACCAATACCTGGGTTGCCTTTACAGGCGCCATCAGTGTATATCACTACTTGTTTCAATTTTTCATCTCTTTTGCTGTCGGTTTACTTAAATTAGGCACTCTGACTCTTGCCCGACGCCATTTTGGTTTAACGGTTATATGATGCTTCACTTGTTTAGTAACGGTTAATACATAGACTCCCGAAAAGGGCAGTTTAAGGGGCTTCATTAGACGTTTAATCCACTGATAGCGACACCACCAACCATGACTCTTTACAGGCGGCTCATAATAAATAAATTGCCTTTTTTCTAATGTTAAGCCTGCCACTTTAAGCCAGTCTTCCAGCCTTTTATAAGAGATAAAACGCCCACACCAGGGGGCTTTTTTACGGGCAGAAAATAAGCGCCTTAGGCCCCATAAGCTCCACGGATTAAAGCCAACAATAATGAGCTTACCACTAGGCAATAAGGTCCTTGCCGCTTCACGTAAATCATCGTGTGGAGTCAAGGAAACATCGAGGGTATGGTGCAACAGATGCAGATCCACTCCGTCTGATTCTAACGGTAATTCGTTTGCACAGGCCACTACCGCATTCTCAGGCGCACCGAACTCTAACTCAGGTGCGATTAATAAACTCTGTCGAATTCGGTGATTCTGTAACACCAGCTCTTTAACCGGTGATTGAACAACCAAATAATAGCCCACGGCATGATCTAACTCGGCCTCTACCGTTGCTAGTTCTTGCGCTTTTAATCGTTCACCTAGCTCTGTTTGATACCAGCTTTGAAAGAATTGTCTTGCCTGGTCATCCAACATACAATTCACTCTCTCTTTAAATGGATATGCGTATAATACTAACTAACGCACCATTCAATTTATTATAGATTAGGGTTCTTCATGACATTACTGCCACTCCCCGCTTTTAATGACAATTATATCTGGTTAATCAAAGATAATGATAGTTCTGGTGTTTGGGTAGTAGACCCTGGCGATGCCGCCCCCGTCTTCGACTACTGCCAACAACATAGCTCTCCATTGCTTGGAATTTTGATCACACATCACCATTTTGATCACACAGGGGGTGTCGCTGAGCTGAAAAGTCACTTTGACTGCCCGGTATTCGGGCCTGCCCACCTTAAGAAATTGATCACTCATCCTGTAAAAGATGGCGACCAGATCCCCCTGTTTAATCATACTTTCCATGTTATGGCCACACCCGCCCATACCCTCGATCATCTATGCTATTACAGTGATCAGGCGCAACCTATTTTATTAAGCGGTGACACCTTATTCAAAGGAGGTTGTGGCCGTTTAATGGAAGGTACAGCAGAACAAATGCTAGACGCTTTAACAAAGCTTGCCGCTCTACCAGACCATTGCCTTGTCTATTGCACCCATGAATACACTTTAGCCAATTATCGCTTCGCCTTGTCAATTGACCCAGACAACCAGCAACTAATAACAGCCAACCAACAAGCTGAACAGTTAAGAGCTGAGCAAGCGATTACCTTACCGTCAAACATGGCGTTAGAAAAAGCCACCAACCCATTTTTACGAACTGCACAAGAAAAAATTATTTCTTTGGCAGCTCAACAACTTAACGAGCCACCGGCACAAACGCCTAAAGAAGCTTTTAGCCAAGTTAGAAGAGCAAAAGACAGTTTTAGTTGACCTGACCCGTTAGGCCATTAAAATATCCGAAATTTTTAACATATTGTGGACTCCATGAACTATCGAATTCTCGCAATCTTATTGAGTGGTCTTGTCTTATCAGGCTGTCAATCAATTGGACAACAGCCTGACCAACAAGCCTCTTTAGAGACAGAGGTAGACCTTAACACCCCTAATGAGATCGAGAACCAAGATACTTACATAGATACAATCACACCACTTGAGCCCACTTCAGAGCCAGTCACTGTGGCGGTGGAAAAACAACCAGCAAAAACTAAGCCGGTTGAGGAAAAAGTACTTCCTCCAGAAGATTTGTGGGTACGGATTCGAACCGGCTTCGAGTTCGATCTTGATATCAACCAACCACGCCTATCGTCGCAGTTGCGCTGGTTCAGCTCCCACCCTTCGTACCTAGACCGAGTTTCTAAACGTGGCGAGCGTTACTTACACTACATTGTCAGTGAGTTAGAAAAAGCGGGATTGCCTACTGAAATAGCTCTACTACCAATTGTAGAAAGCGGTTTCGATCCATTTGGTTACAGCCATGGTAGAGCTTCTGGGCCTTGGCAATTCATCCCTTCAACTGGACAAATGTATGGTCTTAACCAAACGTGGTGGTACGATGGTCGCCGCGATATTATAGGCTCTACACAAGCAGCCATTGCCTATCTTACGCGCCTGCACAGAATGTTTGACGGTAACTGGTTACATGCCCTAGCCTCCTATAACTCTGGAGAAGGCACTGTCATGCGAGCAATTCGCAAAAACAAAAAAGCCAACAAACCAACAGATTTTTGGTCATTAGACCTACCCAATGAAACAAGAGCTTATGTTCCAAAACTGCTGGCATTAGCGAAGATTGTAAAAGACCCTGAAAACTACAATTACCAAACCAAGTTCATTGCCAATAAACCTTACTTTGATGTGGTCAATATTGGTGGCCAGATTGACCTTGCCCAAGCCGCTGACATGGCAGACATCAGTATCGATGAGGTCTACTTACTTAACCCAGGTTTCAATCAATGGGCAACCGCACCTGAAGGCCCTCATAGATTATTGATCCCTGTAGACAAAGCCCAAGCTTTTCGCACCAAGTTAGCTGAAATACCACCTCAAGAGCGTGTAACTTGGGTACGTTACACGGTCAAAGCTGGCGACAACCTGCTGTCAGTTGCTAAGCACCACAACACCACAGTGAACGTTTTACAAGACGTCAACAAGATGTCCTCGACACTTATTCGTGTGGGTCAGGAGCTGATGATTCCCGTCGCCGGCAATAAAATTGAAAGCTACACCCTAAGCTCCCACCAAAGGTTGTTGGCAAAGCAATCACGAGCTCCTAGTCGAAATCGTATCAAGGTAAATCATACGGTTGCCTCAGGAGAAAGCCTTTGGGTTATCTCTAAAAAATACGGCACCGACAGCAAAACATTGGCTCGTTGGAATAACATGGGGCTGGGCGACCCACTAATGCCAGGTAAAAAGCTCGTAGTCTGGTTATCTGCAAAAAAGGACACCAACACCACTAGCCGCAGCGTGATGAAAAAAGTGGTCTACACCCTTCGTTCCGGTGACTCTTTGGCACGTGTTGCACAAAAATTCAAAGTAAGAGTTAGCGATATCAAAAAATGGAACCCCGTTGTTAGTAGCAAAAAATACGTTCAACCAGGGGATAAAGTGACCTTATTAGTCAATGTTGTTGGCGGATAATCTTCACACATAAAAAAAGGCCGAAAGGCCTTTTTTTATGTGTGCTCACTAAATGGGGTTTACTCGTAGCGACACTGGTAAGCGGTCATTTCAGCCACTTTCACCAAGAAACTCTGGTTAGCTTCAACAATAAAAGTTTCGCCTTTAGAAAAGGTTTGCCACTCTTCTGTGCCTGGCAGTTTTACCGTTAAAGCACCAGATACGATTGTCATGTATTCTTTTTGTTGAGTACCAAACTCATACTCTCCAATGGCCATAACACCCAACGTGGACACGCCCTCGGAGTTCTCTAGTGCAATGGATTTTACTTGGTCGTCAAAGTAACTGTTAACTTGTAAAGAAGTGGTCATATCGTATGATCTCGAAAATAGTAAAACATTTACGTTACAACAAGTTAATCCGATTTTCCACCGACCATTTGCTCAATAATCCACTCTTTGAAGGCTTGCATGGGTGGGGTTAACGCACGTCGCTTTTCATACACTAAATAGAAAGAACGATCCGTAATTAAGTGTTCATCAAAAAGCACCTGTAAAGTGCCCGCTGCGATCTCGGGCTGCACTAGTTCAGGGTCCGATAAGGCAATCCCCAACCCTTGTGCGGCAGCGCCTGCGGTCAATGAGCCACTTGAAAACATTAAACCCCGACGAAACAGAGTGGGGTCAAGATCGTGTTGTCGAATCCAATCGTGCCATTCATCTTTACGCTTAGTGACATGCAGCAAGGGGTAAAAGCGCATGTCTTCTGGCTCATTGATTGGCAGGTCCGACTTGATGAGCTTAGGATTACACACTGGCGCAAGGCGGGCCGAACGCAAAAAGTGACTGTCTACTCCTTGCCACACCCCATTACCAAAATACACCGCCATATCGATGTTATCTGCGGCAAAATTGGTTAACGCGGTAGAAGAGTGAATTTCTATTTCAATATCGGGGTAACGAGCTTGAAAGCTCTCCATGCGCGGCATTAGCCAACGAGTTAAAAAGGCTGGAGGAACAGCCAAACGCAAAGAGCCAGATTGCTGCTTACTCTTAAGCTCTGAGGTCGCACTTTCTAACTGTTCAAAGATACGTTTAATGGGTCCTAGATAGAACTCTCCCGCTTCCGTTAAAATGACTTTTCGTTTAGTCCTACGAAATAGCTCGATCCCTAAAAAGCTTTCCAGCCCTTTAATTTGATGGCTAATCGCAGAAGGTGTCACAGACAGCTCTTGAGCAGCTTTATTAAAGCTGCCATGACGAGCGGCTGATTCAAAACACTTTAACGAATTAAGCGGCGGTAAACGATTAATGATGTTTTCTCCGAAAAAAAATGATCGAAATAAACTTACTCTTCATCACCTAAGTTGGTTGGCTTAGTTGATTTTCTTGGCGGCAATTTAAAGGCGTCAAAGCCATCTTGACGACCTTCATGAAATACAGGTTTCGCTCTACCTTTACGAGCATTTTTGCGTTCAGTGGGCGCGACTTGTTTTTTTGCCGTTGTCTTTTTATTGGCTTTAGGTTTGTGCTTGGGTTTAGCCAACCCTTTAAAACTTGGCTCTAAACCTGATATGACTTTAGTCTCAAATGTTTTTTGCAACAAGCTTTCAATGGCTTTAAAGTTTTGCCAATCTTTCGGCCCCACCAAAGAAAAGGCATCGCCTTTAAAACCAGCACGACCTGTACGACCGGTACGATGAATAAATTCTTCCGACTGTTTTGGCAAATCAAAATTAAACACGTGAGAAACATTGGCAATGTCCAGACCTCTGGAAGCCACATCAGTACTCACCAAAATCTGAAACTTGCCTTTCGCAAAACTTTCCATCGCCTTGTTACGAGCCCCCTGAGTCAAGTTACCACTGAGGGCTTGAGTTGTCAGTCCCCATGTTTCAAGCAAACTGGCCAGACGCACGGTATCTTGCTTGGTCGCGGTGAAGACAATCGCTTGCTTGATGGTTTGTTCGGTTAACAAATGCTTTAAAACAGCTTCTTTATGGTCAAGATGGTCACATAGGTATACATGCTGTTGTATGTCTTGATGGGTCTCAAAACCTTGCCCTACGGCCACACGGCTAGGTTCTTTCAAAATTTCTTGAGCCAAACCGTTAACTTGGGCGTCATCCAAGGTAGCCGAGAAAAATAATGTTTGGCGTAAACGATGATCTGCTGCCTCATTGATGGCTCGTAGAGCTTCTGCAAAGCCCAAATCTAACATGCGATCTGCTTCATCTAGAATAAGCAATTCTAGGCCTTCAAGGTACAAATTACGTTGTTTTAAGTGATCCACTAAGCGCCCAGGAGTGGCAACAACAACATGAGGGTCTTTCTGCAGCTGTTTATGCTGATCATTAAAGTTTTCCCCCCCTTGAATTAAAATAGAAGTTAGCTTTGAACCAGCCAATAGCAACCTTAATTGCCCAAACACTTGCTTAGCAAGTTCTCTAGTCGGCACTAACACCACAACTCTAGGGTCACGTTTCGATAACGCGCGTTTTTTATACAGCCTATGCACTGCTGGAAGAAGATAAGCTAGGGTTTTTCCAGAACCGGTTTTCGATGATGCCAATAAATCACGGCCAATCATGGCCTCAGGAATAGCGCGGGCCTGAATTTCAGTTGCCTGAGCAAATCCCAAGTGACCAATAGATTTTAAAATACGGTTATCAAAACCAAACTCTTCGAATAACAAGCAGCTGCCCCTCAATGTGTTTTTCTGCATTAATGAAATATGACTGTATTATACCTTAGAGATTGCCTTTCGTATGCGAAAATAAATCGATCTGGTAGTTTTCAGGCGCTTATTCCTCAACTAATAGTATGTAGCTTTTCCCATTACTGACCAATCCCATCCCCTTATTGCCCGAGGCGCCTTGTACTGGCACCAGTAGTTCGGCCAGTGCGTAGAATACTGGGCGGTTCAATAAGGCTTTCATACCATAGCGCATGGATATATAGGGCTTTTCTTGGCCATCTTGCTCGGCCATCCAGATGTCACAATCCACGCCAAGCTGTTTCACATCTTCAGTGCCGCTAAAGAACACTAAAATAGGTCCTTGGTCAGAATCACGCCATTCAAAATGCGTCATTAAAAAAGGCGCATCTTCCACTTGAATTCGTACTTTCTCAACCGGTGTCACAAGAAAATATTCACCCTCTTCATGCCAGAGAATACGACTAAACATGGTCACCATGGATTGGCGCTCAATTTTTTCGCCTTGGTGAATCCAGTCACCATTAGCTTTAATGGTTAAGTCCATGTCACCGCAAAATGGTGGTTTCCAAGTATGCACAGGTGGCAAGGCTAGGCTTTTATCACTTGGTAAAGCAGTCAGATCGATGTTTTGCATTATTCTGTGTTCCTTTAAGCATTAACACGCTTCACAGTTTATCAAAATTAATTCATGTTGAAGTTAATGATCTTGAATATAGTTCACTGATAGAATAACCATCAACAGCATGATTATAAAAAGTGAACAAGTTTGGCAATATTAAACCCAACTTGCACTGCAGTAGAATTAGAGTATGACAAGATGACTTCCAAACTGGCAACAAAATTTAAAGACGCAAGCCGAGGTGTTTACTTTATCGGTACGACTCCACCAAAATCCTCCATTGGTGAAGAGCAACTCACTGAAATCAGCCAAAAACTACTAAACCGCCTCGCAAATATCGATGTTGACGGCTTGATAGTCTATGACATTCAGGACGAAAGCAGCCGAATTGATAAGCCGCGCCCATTCCCGTACATGGAAACCCATGACCCTAGAGCTTGGTCTCAACGCCTCAATCAGACTTCCAACTTACCTGTCATTACATATAAATCTGTGTCTTCACGCAGCGCCGATGAATTTAATGAGTGGTTGACGGAAGCTTGGCAAGCTTACGGCATTAAAGACCTAGTATTGGTAGGTTCCCCTTCTTCCACTGGGGACATTAAGCTGCCATTACCACAAGCATACACCTGTTTGACAGAAAGCCCGTTAGAGTTCAATCTTGGTGGCGTAACCATTGCAGAACGCCATGCTAAAAAAGGTGACGAGCATTTACGACTCGCTAAAAAATCGGCGGCTGGCTGTGATTTCTTTGTTTCGCAAGCCGTTTACAATCCGCAAGCAACAGCGGACCTAATCAGTCAATATGCTCGGGAATGTAAAGAGCGTGGCGAAACACCAAAGCGCATTATTTTAACCTTTACTCCTTGCGGCAGTGCCAAAACTCTTGAATTCATGGAATGGTTAGGAATATCCGTACCCAATGCCACTAAGCATCGTATTTTAGATGCTAAGAACCCTTTATCTGAGTCCGTTAAAATATGCCGTAGTGCTTTAGAGCAAATCATAGAAACGGCTCTACCACTTGGGGTTCCTTTGGGCTTAAACATTGAAAGCCTAACCAACCGAAAAGAAGAAATAGACGCATCAATTCGTTTATACAAATTACTCAAGGCCACTCTCGACTTAAAACTGGCCGAGCAAGAACTGACTAAATAAATCGATCTAATTGCGCTAACACAGCTTCTTTGGAAATCAACTGCATGGCCTTTGGGTCATGCACTCTTGCTGCCCAGGGCAGTTCTGAGACAGGTTTAGCGTATTCTTTTTCAGCCAGCTCATCGTAGACACTTACCACTTTGTCTAAATCTTTATAGGGACCTGTTCTACGTGGGTTCGAGTGAGCGTATAAGCCTATCACGGGCACGTCCAATAAAGTGGCTAAATGCACTGGACCAGTATCAGGACTCACCACTAATTTGGCTCCTTTTATAACATGACACAGGTCGTTCACACTGGTCTTACCCACTAAATTGATGAGTTCAAAGCCTTGCACTAATTGCTCCGCCAAGGCCACCTCTTGCGAACTTGGCCCCCCCGTTAGCACAACCTGATGGCCTTTGGAAGTTAACTGATCAATCACTGCTCTATAACCATCCAAGGTCCAGTTGCGTTCCGCTTTTGATGCACTGGGATTAATCACAAAATACGTGTTTGGTAAATCTAAAGAAGTTGGGGCTAATTCAAGCTGACAAGGAGTATGCACAGTGTCCACACCGAGTTTAGCGGTTATAGACAAAAAAGAGTCTAGGACATGCATACCTTTAGGCTCTTCGGCCAGCTCATTGACAAACCAGTGTTGCTTTTCCCGGGAATGAGTCAGCGCAAAGCCAATGCGTCGCTTTGCTCTGAGCATCTTGGTCAATAAACTTGCTCGCAGTGACCACTGTAAATGCAGCAACACATCAAAGCGAACACTTTTAAGTTGCTTACGTATGGCTAGCATACCCGTCAATCCGGTTTTTTTATCGTACTCTATCACTTCAATATTGGGCATTAAACGAACTAAATTTGCCTCTAATGGCCCGCAGATCCAAGTAATTTGCGCATTAGGATAACGCTTCTCCAGAGCCTGTACGACCAACATCGCATGACAGACATCTCCCAACGCAGATAAACGTACGATAGCAATACGCTGTAACTTTTCTTCTAACATCTTCATCTCAAAGGCTGTTTCTAAACTGGGAGTATTATAGAATAGCCCTTTAACAAAGTGTCGTCTTTATTAGCGATTATCGAAAACCAGCGCAAAGTTCAGCATGCCAAACCTTATTCAAACAAAAAACAGCTTACTTATTGTCTGCGAGCCAAGTTTAGCGATTAGCCAAGAGTGGTTCGAGCCTGACTACTGGCAGGCTCAAAATGCCCTTGCTGGCACAGGACAAGGGCGAGGTGCTGTTTGGTTTGTGAATTCAGCTAAAGGTCAGTACGTTATTCGGCGATATCGACGCGGCGGCCTGATTGCGAAATTCAACAAACAATATTTTGTTTATTCTGGCATTCGTCATACCCGCCCTTGGCTGGAGCTCTCCTTGTTAGAAACCATGAGAGAGCTCAATCTACCGGTACCAAAGCCTATTGCAGGATTGGTTCGTTGCCACTTGGGGTGCTACCAAGCTTCTTTAGTGACTCAAACTATCGCGAATGCTCAAGACCTGTTTGACCTTCTCAAGCATGGGCAAAGCGCCACGGTCGATTGGTATAAATTAGGTACTTTAATACAACGTTTTCATCAACATGGCATTTACCACTCTGACTTGAATTGCCACAACATCATGCTTGATGCAGACGGGCAATTCTGGCTAATTGATTTTGATAAGTGTGACCAACGCACCTACGATAAAAGCTGGGCCA
This sequence comes from Marinomonas epiphytica, assembly GCF_054780655.1. Lineage (NCBI taxonomy): Bacteria > Pseudomonadati > Pseudomonadota > Gammaproteobacteria > Oceanospirillales > Oceanospirillaceae > Marinomonas > Marinomonas epiphytica. The sequence continues at coordinate 624,387 of NZ_BAAGVX010000026.1, read as the reverse complement.
ATGACAATATTGAGAGACTCAAAAGGTCCTTAGATAAAGAGTCTGACAAACACACACATTTTCATTATACCGAACAACAATGGCAAACCTTTTTGGAGGGGTATCTTGGCTAAAAGCAGTACATTAGATAAAAGCATACGCCACTTTCTTGCGCCCAAGCACTGGCCTAGCTGGTTATTTATGGGCATCGCATACTTACTCAGCTTTTTACCTTGGCAAGCTTTGCAGGGGTTAGGTAAATGGCTTGGCCGTATCCTTTATCTGCTGGCGCCACGCCGACGCCGTATTTGTGACACAAACTTTAAAATTTGCTACCCGCAAATGACGGCTCTAGAACGCCAACAGCTTACCAAAGAGCACTTTGAGAGCATGGGCAAGGGTGTGCTAGAAATGTTTTCATCTTGGTTTCGCGACAGTGAGAGATTCGCAAAACGTATATCCAATGAAGGCCAAGACGTCATTGACGATGTATTATCCCGAGGCCGAGGCTGCATACTTATTAGTGGGCATTTTTCTTCGTTAGACATTTGTGGGAGCCAAGTGCCTCGCTTTGTGGATGTACAGCCGATTTATAAGTTACAACGTAATCCCGTGATGAACTGGGTAATGGAGCGTTCCCGCAAAAAGCTTTTCTCAAAAACCATTGAACGCTCAAATATGCGAGAAGTACTCAAATCCCTGAAGAAAAACAAAGCAGTTTGGTACGCGGTGGATCAAGACTATGGCCGACAAGACTCTGTATTTGCTCCATTTTATGGTCGCCAATGCGCCACTATTGCTCACATTGGTCGCATTGCAAAAATGACGAATGCGCCAGTTGTTTTGTACGATTACAGCCGAACTAAAGCAGGCTACCACTTGGCATTTTCAGAAGTAAAAGACTTCCCTACTGGTGACGATGTGGAAAATGCCACTATTATGAACAAACTCATGGAAAATGTGATCGAGCCGAAAAAAGAACAATACTTTTGGACGCACCGCCGCTTTAAAACTCAGCCTGTTGAAGGCGACCCTTCACCCTATTAACCTAACAGGGCTTACGGCTTAAGCTGTAAGCCCACTTCTCTAGTTTATTTCTTGCATTAACTGCCCCAAGAGTTTCACAGATTCTAGTCGTTTAGCCCCATCATGGATGGGCATAGAAACAATAAGTTCATCAACCTGGGTCTGTTCTAAAAAGCGTTCCAACTTAAACTTAACAGATGCTTTAGACCCTACTAGGGCATATTGTAGAGTATGCTCAACTATGTGCTTTTCACTTGGCGACCATATGGATTCCATCGACTCTACGGGCTTTGGAAATGGGCGATTATAACCACGGCGCAAATTGATAAACTGTTGTTGAGAGGAAGTAAATAAGAATTGCGCCTCCTCGTCGGTCTGCGCCACGACCGCCATTACCCCTGCCATCGCTCTTGATTTGGGCATGGCCTCACTGGGTTCGAAATAACGACGATACAAGGTTAAGGCTTGCAGCAATTGATCTGGCGCGAAATGGGAAGCAAAGGAATAAGGTAAAGACATTTGTGCGGCCAGTTGGGCACTGAATAAACTGGAGCCCAGCATCCAAAGGGGCACATTGGTCCCTTTACCAGGAATCGCTAACACCTCTTGCCCCGTACCTGATGACAGCAGATTCTGTAACAACTTAACATCACTCGGGTACTGATCAACCGATTCATGCATATTGCGTCTTAGCGCTCTGGCCGTCTGCATATCTGTGCCGGGAGCACGCCCTAGCCCCAAATCCACTCGGTTTGGGTAAAGTTCTGCGAGGGTACCAAATTGTTCTGCAATGACCAAAGGAGAATGGTTGGGCAGCATAATGCCACCTGAACCAATACGAATTTTACTGGTTGCTGCACCAATATGAGAAAGTAATACGGCTGTCGCCGAGCTCGCTACCGCCGCCATTCCATGATGCTCTGCTAACCAATAGCGTAAGAAACCACTTTGCTCAGCGGCTTGAGCCATATTTCGACTCATTGTTAACGCCTGAGCAACCGATTGCTGCTCGGCAATAGGGGCCAAATCCAATAGTGAAAGCGGTAGCATATTGATATCCTTAGTAAATCATTATCTCACTATCTAGGTACGCCTTTTAGGATTTAAAGTCGTAAAAAGCGCAATAAATAAGCACCCTTTGGTTTAGCGATTTTCTAATCGGTTATAGTCTAAAATCCCACTTTCTCTTGGAAAGTCAGTCTGATTTAAGCGCGCCACCTCGTCGCTTACCCACCAAAAATTAGGATGAGTTCGACGAATGCCATATAGATCAATCCAACTCTGGTAATCTTCAACAGTTGATATGGTTTTTAAATGCTCGGCCCACTGTGTTAATTCATGTTCTTCGACTTGCATAAAGGCATTGGGGTAGTCCCCCACCACACCTTTCGCGAGAGTAACACCGTCTTCTTCTGGTAGCCGAGTAGAAGCCTCATTGAGCAAACTTGAAATATTGGCATGCCCCATATTATGCAACACACTAAACAGTTCAAAAGGCTCACCCTGTCGAGTCACTAGTACCACCATGGTGTTAGGCAGGTACTGGAAACTTACTTGTTGCAAATCTTGCAAACTGAGTAAAGCGTCAAGGTCTTCTGCTTTTAAGCGGGTCTGCTGCATATCTCTTTCGTGATTCAGCACTTTGTTAAGATGCTGGGCGAGCATTTGATACAGCTCACTTTGTTTACGCTCGGTGTGATAGTGTACTTTTGACTCGCTTTTAATTCGAATATAGTCACTGAAAACATAGTCTTTAATGAACTGGTTGGCGTCTCGATACCAGTATTGATGTACTTTTCTACGCTCTTCTTTTGGCAGTAACAGTAAAAAATTGGCTTCCCCTTCCATACGTAAAAAGTCCATATACAAGCGAGTAACCAACTGATGCCCAATATTTCCGTAAACATCAAACCCCGCCACCAGCAAATAATGGATTCGCTCTAACAATGGATAATCAATTAACCAAGCCGTTTTCGGCTCTTGACCGACCATACCTTTTAACACAGTGGCGTTGTCAAAATGACGGAACACGGTCAGTACCGCATTATCGTTGGTATCGTAACCGTCCCAGACAATATTCAAGTCTAAATCAACCGAGTGGTTGGCACTTTCCTCTACCAGCTTAGCCTTAGCCGCTAAATACGATTTTTGTTGTTCTGCAAAGACCAACCAAGAAGTAATACCTAGAGTATTACTAGAGCTCTGAGCAGGCATTTCTAGGTGCTGTTGCTGACCTTCAAGGAAATCTGCAACACTTTCATGGTACTGGGTATCAGGGTCGACAAAGTACACCCAAAAATGATCGTTAATCACATTAACGGCCACTTGACCACGACACACAGGGCCTTTGATAAACGCCATAATGGTGTTTTGTGCATGATCTAGTAAGAATCGATAACGACCATCTGCTGGTAATTGCGCAAAGGCTTTAAAAGGATTGGTAGCCACTTTGGGCTGGTAACCTGGATCAGTCAACACATCATAATCTTGATCATAGAAATAGCTAAGCCAGCGCAAATAACGTGCTTCATCAAGCTGCATTGGTATGTGGTTTTTCTGCACTTTAGACTCAGGGTCTAACCATAAGCGATAATAGACTCTATCCACTTTAGGGTCATCATAGGGCCTTCTCGTGGCGATCTGGTCTATCTGTTTTCCTGGAGGGGTTGTAGATCGCACGAGTTTGAAGCGATACGCTTCGCCATCATCAAGATACAAACTGTATAAATAAATATGTTCGTAGATATAACGCGCAACAAGCCTGTCTTTTAAGGTGTTGCCATTTAATCTGGCTTCCCATTTTCTCACTTTTTCAGCCAGGTCAGCCGGCACGGTTAAAGGAGCTGGCATTTTGCCTCCTTTAGCTAACCAACGACTTAATATATTAAACTCTTCGTTTGTTAACTCAGGCAAACCATATGGCATACCGCCATGAGGGGTGCTGGATTCGTAGTCGCCGTATTCTTCAATGGTACTGCACTGCTGATCCCGAGCGAGAGAGAAATCGTATTCATCCGATAGAACAGCTTGTTCAAATGGACCTTGCTGCTTTCGCAACGCAACGGCACGATACAACAAACTGCTTTGTAGATTTGCAGCTGGCGACTGCTGACGTTCGTTCAGGACAGGGTGAAAACCTTTTGCTCGCCATTGTTCTGTAGAGGTCTCATCGATAAATAAACGCGAAGGAGTGGAAGCAAGTAGACGTGTCCCATCGTAAACTAAGTCTTTTGAGCCACCTCTTTCAATGCCTGCCGGCGCTGTCAGTTTCAATTGGCAAGGAGCATCATAGCAAGCATGACAAGAGATACAACGACTCTCTAAAATTGGCTTCACTTGTTCATCGTAAAACTCATCATCATGAGGTTGGCTCGTAACGCGATTCTCAACATTTTCTTCACCAAATTGATTATTTAAATGCTGACTAGCAATCAAAGCACACCCTGTGAGCATTAGAATACCAGTAATGAGCAACAACCATTTACGCATGTTAAATCCATTTTTGTTAAAGAGACGATGTTCCCATTATAGGAAGTCAGGGCGCTAAAAACAAAAAACGCCCCGTAGGGCGTTTTGAGAAGTTAAAAAGATATTAAGCTTCCGTTTCATCGTCTGGGTATTGTTCAGACAATTCATAAGCGTCATCGCCCATATCGTCATTCGCCATAATCAGGGCTTCTTCATAAGAACCGCCAAATTCAATACGAGTGATGTCATATAGGTCGTATTCAAAGGTTTCGTCAAACCAGCGGGCATCTGAGCCAATTTCTTCTAACTCATAGGTTACTGCGTCGGCTTTGATGACTCGACCTATCTCACAACTGTCTGGCTCAATTTCTTCCCGGTGTAAAGTCACCAGGCCATATTCATCACTGATATCAATAAGCATTACGGCAAGGTCGTCAAGATCCACCTCTGGATTGACTACCTCTTCACCACGTAAAGCCAGCACTTTTTTCTGGAAGTCATTAAAAGGGGCTGGATGAGCAAAATCGCTAATGTCTTCTAAAAATAAAACCTGATAACCATTGATGTGCACCCCCTCATCGACGAGTTGCAGTAATACCATTTCTTCATTGGCATCCACCACAAAGCCATCAGACCAATTATCTGGTCCATCTAGGTCTTCACGAAAAATACGAACAACATTTTTTCGGGTACGGGCTTTTTCCAATTCGATGAGCATAACAGCATCCTAAAAGCATCAAAAATAAAACAGTGCTAGTGTAAACTTAGCCAGCACAAGGCACAACTACTGTTGCACTTCAAACCAGCTTTCTACCATATTTATCATGTCTTCAAGCCCACACTCGGCTTGCACCCCTTCCGTAGAGGTTCTATAAAAGCTATCTTGTGAATCAAACATTGCTTTAATTTCGTCTTCCGCTGCGGCCATATCCACTTTACGTGTAACCACGACACCCTCTTCACTCACCAAGACATCAAACGGGCCATGAGCGAAATTTGTCGTCTCTTTATCACTCATCGCAAGGCGTGCAGCCGATAACACTCTCTGGGTTGTCTCTAAATCCGTGACATATTCTGTGATCCAATCGGCGATGGCAGAAAAGTCATATCCTGCATATATACGGTAACCATTTACTTCCTGATCAAAGGCAATTTCATAATCCATGGCCTAAAACCTCACTCTTCAGTCTTCATTTTCTTCTGTTGTTGCGAAGCCTGCTGCTGTCGTTGAGGGACGGCAGCCGCCAGTTTCGCAAGTCGTTTCGCTTCTTTTTCCGCTTTGGCTTCTTCTACCTTAATTTCTTCGGCAGCGATCATTGCGGGGGTTTCCATGACATACTGTCCGATGGCGCCGGTCCTGACATCATTCAAAAACACTTCAGCCGCCTTATGCATGTCTACTTTGCCGCCAGAGCGTAAAGCACCTCGTTTTGAACCGATCACTTTAAGGACTTCAAAGGCATCTTCTGACATCGTTTTCAGTTTATAGCGGGTTGTCAGCAAGGAAGTATAGTCCTTCATGAAGAATTCAAGCCCTACCAAAGCGACTTCTTCATAATCAATAGCCGTGTCTCTAACCGCGCCTGTCACAGCTAAACGGTAGCTTGCGTCTGGATTTTCAATTTTAGGCCATAGAATGCCGGGGGTATCTAATAGTTGAAAGCCATGACTTACTTTTAGCTTCTGCTGGGACTTGGTCACCGCGGGTTCGTCGCCAACTTTCGCTACTCTGCGGCCTAATAAAGCATTCATTAGGCTGGATTTCCCTACGTTAGGGATGCCAGCAATCATAGCTCGGATGGGCTTTTCTGCGCTTCCTCGATGAGGCACCATTTGAGCAACCCACTGGCTAATTTTGGCAACGTCAGACTTATCTTGTGTTGAGAAAGGGTGCGCCATTACTGTGTCATTACCTTGCCAATGCTCTAGCCAAAGCTTAACAACTTGCTTGTCAGCTAAGTCTTTTTTATTAAGCAGGCGTAAGACAGGCACGTCTTCACGTAATGTGTTTAACATGGGGTTTTGGCTGGAATCAGGAATTCTTGCATCTAGCACTTCGATAACGATATCCACTTGCGTCATCACTTCGGCGATTTCTCGCCGCGCTTTGTTCATGTGCCCAGGAAACCATTGAACGCTCACCCTTGTACCTCTCTATAATACTCTGTTTGGCGGCTGCGGAGTCTAACATAAGTCCCATTGAGGTCGGCAGCAATATTCGAAATATTCTTACTGATCACCATTGTCTAGGGCTTAATTAGCGCTGCAATTGATACTTTTGCCCTATAAACGTTAACAAGTCAGGATATAAGTGTAGGAAAACCTCTTCACCTTGAGCAAGTATTTGCTCTATCTCATCAATAAAGCTTTGTAAGTGATGACCGTGCCTCCAGCGCCTCATGATCGACAAGATGGCATTCTCTACCCCCTGCTGAGTGCCCAGGTCTGGCAGCCAATTACGCTCAGTTAATGAACCAATCATGCTTTGTAAGCGTGGTGGGCAACGTGCCTTGTCCGCCTGCAACCCAGCTAGGGCTTGTTCACAAAATACTGTTAGGGGAACATGACTAAATTCCTGCCAATGTTGAATAAGCCAATAATCCATCACAATATCTTGAACAATACCTGCAAAGCGTCGCCGACCTTTACGAGGAAACTCACGAAAAGACAAACTGGCTGGGTGAGCATCCACCATCACATCCACTTGCTGATGCAATAGCCATCCTTCATGTAAGTCTTGATCCAATTGTTCTGGGCGAACTGGAAAGTCTCCTAACAAGTTTCCTGCCCAGGAAGTATTGGTTAAATAGGCAACATGTAGGTGAGAAAAATAATTCATCTGATGGCTATTGCCTATTACTGCTTTTGTTCGGATAGGGCTTGAATCATAGGATCTTTTAGCATACTTCCAGCCCCAAGAGCCTTGCTGAATAAAAAACCTTGGCCAATGTCACAGCCTAAAGCTTTTAATTTGTCCAATTGCTCGGTATCAACGATGCCTTCCGCCACGACGGTTAAATTTAAACCGTGACCAAGCTCGATAATCCCTTTTGTTAGCGCTTCGTAGTTTGGATCTTGCACGATGTCACGCACAAAAACCTGATCAATTTTCACACTATTAAAAGGTAAATCCTTTAAATAACTAAGACTAGAATAGCCTGTACCAAAGTCATCTAACGAGAGTTTAATTCCCAGTTGACTGATCTGTTTCAGCAATTGCGCGCAGCTTTCTGGGTCTTCTATTAATATGGATTCGGTCACCTCAATTTCCAATAAACTGGTTGGCACTTTGTATTGATCTAACAATGACAACAGCTGGGACAGAAAATCGGGGCGTTTGAATTGCTCAACCGAGCAATTGATAGCCACTGGCGGCACATTTATCCCTTGTTTTTGCCACTCTATTATGTGGCGAAAGGTCTGCTCGAATACCCATTTCCCAAGGGGAAGTATCAAACCTGAACGTTCTGCAATGGGAATAAATTCAGCTGGCGAAATCACACCGAGCTCGTCATCCTGCCAACGCAATAAGGCTTCCATGCCTACACAAACTTCTGTCTCTAGGTCTACTTTAGGCTGAAAGCGTAATACCAAAGAGTTGCTTTCGATGGCCTTACGCAAACGCGTTTCGATAAGAGCATTTTGGACAATACGTTTACCCATCTGGGTATCATAAAAATGATAGGCCCCGCGACCTTTTTGTTTCGCTACATTAAGCGCCATATCCGCATTTTTAATCAAGGTTTTGCCGTCTTTGCCAAAGTCTGGGGATGTGGCAACCCCAATTGAACAACCAATGTTAAGGCGTCTACTATCAACAAAATAACTCACGCTTAACTCACTAATTAATTCTTCTAGCAAGGCGTTGAGCCAGCTTTTTCGTTTATCTGGAGTAAGAGGCAAGACCACCAAAAATTCATCGCCTCCTTGTCGGCCTAATAAATACTGGTCAGGCAATAAGCCTGCAAGACGTGACGCCACTTTCGCCAGCAGCCTATCACCAGCGTCATGACCAAAGGCTTCATTAATGGTTCTAAAATGATCTAGGTCGATCAGGCAAACGGCAACAGAGGGGGTGAATTCATTGACTTTACTTAATTGATTTTCGAGTTGCCGCAGGACTTCATTACGGCTCATTAGCCCAGTCACATCATCGGTTTGAATGTGGCTATTCAGTGAGCTTAATACTCTCTGATAGCTCGACGACAAATGCCACATATAACCCACTAAGCCAACGCCAAATAAAGCAAAAACCAGAACAGGTAAAAGAACAAAGAACCAATTAACAAGGGCATTTTGCGAATTACGATAGCGGGTTTCAAGTTGCCAAACTTGATCACCAATCTGTACCTCACTTGTTAAGACAGAACTTACTGACCAAAAATCTAAGATATTTGCCCCAGTATCCAACAACACCTTACGGTCATCATCGATGGGATACAGGCGATAAGCAATCTTAACTCCCTTCGGGTCGAGCGTTTTATACATCTTGGGAAAGGTGATTCCCACTCCCACCAGATCAACATTATTAAGCTGAGCACTTTTAGACAAAGAAGAGGTTAAAGGCTGAACAAGCCATAATTGACTGGGTATTTCACCTATCTCCTGCATACTGCTTAATAGAACCTGAGCCTTATCTAGTTTTTTTCCAAGCTTACTTTCCCTATTAAAGTAATGCTCTACACTCGCTTTAAGATCCGCCGTTTCCAATTTAGTAAAATCACCACTGTAGACATTAAAAGACCATTTATCTGATATGGGAGAAGACGCTTGAAGAGGATTTTTCAATGCCCCTAAAAATGCTCTTGGGGATGAATCAACCTGGTCTAATAACTTTTGGCTAAAACTCTGAAAACGTTCTCGGTTAAGGTGCCCTTGGTGCGATGCAATGAAAGCGGCAAGAGATGCCAAATACGAATAGTTAGAAGCCATTTCACTTTCAATCTTATGGCTCAATTCTAAATTGAATGCCTCTTGCTGTTTCTTAAAAGTATCTATTTGTTGAAAGTACAAAAAAGCACTAAGCCCAAGACCTAGAAAACAAGCAATGACAAAAACCGATACTGAGATCAGCTTGTTTTTAGAATGACGATTTGAAAATGGCATAATGATTCAACTTAATTCCTTTTGCGAGCTATAAACTAGCATGAAATTTAAAACAAAGCTCCGCGCTGAGTGTGCTTTTCTGTTATCATTCAAACATTCATGTTAACTCATACAGGCCTACCGTGACCCAGTTCCAGCACCAGCTTAACAAGCCTCTACCAAGCAAGCTAACCGCCCTTCTTTCAGACATGGGGTTTAGTGCATTTACACCTATTCAGGCACAGAGCCTGCCACCTATGATGGATGGCAAAGATATCCTAGCTCAAGCGCAAACAGGCAGCGGCAAAACCTTGGCCTTTGCGATTGGCATTTTGCTAAAAATTAACCCTCGTTATTTTGGCGTGCAGGCACTGGTCATGTGCCCGACTCGAGAATTAGCCGATCAAGTCTCCAAAGAAATACGCAAAGTAGCGCGCTTCCTTGAAAACATTAAGGTATTGAGCCTTTGTGGCGGCATGCCGTTTGGTCCGCAAATTGGCTCTTTGGAACATGGTGCTCATATTGTTGTGGGTACGCCAGGCCGCCTTATGGAGCATTTACGAAAAGGGACCTTACGCCTTAACGCCCTTGAAACTCTCGTATTAGATGAAGCTGATCGAATGTTAGATATGGGCTTCATTGACTCGATTCGTGAGCTAGTGGAACTTACCCCTAAGAGCCGTCAAACACTGCTTTTCTCTGCAACCTACGCACCCACAATCGCCGAGATAAGTGCAGAGTTTCAAAAACAGCCTGTTAACATTAAAGTTGCTGAGCAAGAGGATTTAAACCCCAACATTGAGCAATATTTCGTACAGGCAGAGAAAGCAGACAAGGCTGAACGCACTTTAGCCGTGCTGTCGCATTTTGAACCCAAGCAAGCAATCATTTTCTGTAACACAAAAGCAGAGTCTCAGGCAGTTGCAGACTTTTTAGATGATCACAAAGTTGCGGCCCAAGCCATTAATGGTGATTTAGAGCAAAAACAGAGAGACCAGGTTCTGGTTCGTTTCAGCAACCAAAGTAGCTGTGTGTTAGTCGCGACCGATGTCGCTGCACGAGGTATCGATGTAAAAGAAGTGGATCTGGTAATCAATTATGACACCACTCGCGACATTGATGTTCATACCCACCGAATTGGTCGCACTGGACGCGCTGGTGCAGCCGGTACAGCCGTGAACTTAGTGGGAAGCCGTGAAGACTACAAGGTTAAAGAAATTGAAGAGCGCTTTGATATAAAAGCTCATTACATTGAGCTACAAGCTGCCCATGCTGGTTATCGTCTCACCCCGCAAATGACGACCTTGGCGTTCGATGCTGGCCGCAAGAACAAACTTAGACCAGGTGACATTTTAGGCGCATTAACCGCAGGCCTAGGACTTGATAAAGCACAAGTGGGTAAGATTGATATTTTTGATTTCCATGCTTATGTTTCGATCGACAACCAAGTTGCTAAAAAGACAGTAAAAGCCTTAGAAAACAAAAAAATTAAAGGTCGAAATATTCGCGCCAGAATCCTTCGTTGATTATGTTGCAGTCCATCGTTCTAAAATTGGCTTCATTTAGATTACAGTTCATCGGTTTCATTCTCGGTGGACTGATAATCAGCTGGGCCACCTTGTCTCCAATGGAAGCACTTCCGGCTGCCCCAGGCTCAGATAAACTTCACCATATTATTGGTTTTGGTGGCTGGGCCCTAATGTGTGCATTTGGACCCAGCCGCTCATTCTACTTTTTTGCTTGCTGCATATTTCTTTGGGGTGGCGCGATTGAACTCATACAGCCCAATGTAAATAGATATGGGGAATGGTTAGACTTTTGGGCTGATGGCCTAGGTGTGCTCTTGGCCCTGTTATTGCATTTTTTCACTCTACGCGTTTTTTCTAACCAGAGATAACACTAGTGCTTTCCCTCGACAAGGTCGGTTAACTAGTGAAAGCTCACGAATAAACTGATAATATTGAACCAATTGGTCAGCTTTTGATTACTGACTGCCTAGTTATTTTCCTATTAGAGGCGCAAAATGAGTTCACTCAAAGCTTGGCGTGCCGCCATAGTTCACTGTATTGCAGATCCTAACGAAGTTGGTATTGAAGCGGCCTATCAGTATTTTGAAGATGGCCTGCTAGTCATTGAAAATGAGACTATCCGTGCTCTTGGCAACACTCAAGACATTCTGCCCACATTACCTAAAGACCTCGCAATCACCCATCACCCTGATGCTGTTATTGTGCCCGGCTTTATTGACACCCATATCCACTACCCACAAACGGATATGATAGGTTCATACGGCGAACAACTGCTAACTTGGCTGAATACCTACACCTTCCCAGAGGAAGGTAAGTTCCATGATAAAGCCCACGCTAAAGACGTCTCAGAGCGTTTCTTACAAGAATTACTTCGCAATGGAACGACCACCGCACTGGTATTTGGCACAGTGCATAAAGTATCGGTCGAGGCTTTCTTTGAGACTTGTGAAGCCTATAACCTACGGATGATTTGCGGCAAGGTAATGATGGACCGAAACGCTCCTGATTTCTTAACAGATACACCAGAAACCAGCTACCAAGAAAGCAAAGAGCTTATCGAGGAGTGGCATAATAAAGGCCGCTTGCACTACGCTATTACTCCACGTTTTGCCCCCACCAGCAGTGACGAGCAGCTTAAATTAGCAGGCCAATTACTTAGTGAATACGATGATGTGTATCTCCACACCCATTTATCGGAAAACAAAGACGAATGCGCATGGGTGCAAGAACTTTTCCCAAACAGTAAAAACTATCTTGATGTTTATGATCAAAACCAATTACTGAGCGAACGCTCTGTTTTTGCTCACGGCATTCATTTGTGTGATCACGAATTAGATCGCTTACATGACACCGGCTCAGCGATCTCTTTTTGCCCAACCTCAAATTTATTTATTGGCAGTGGTTTATTTAACCTTAAGAAGGTTGAAGAACATAAAGTGAACATTGGCTTTGGCACCGATGTAGGCGGTGGGACCAGTTTTTCCATGCTACAAACCATGAACGAAGCTTATAAAGTCATTCAGCTGCAAAATGAGAACCTCAGCCCAATCAAGTCTCTCTATTTATCGACTTTAGGCGGGGCTAAAGCACTTCGTTTGGAGGATAAAATTGGTAATCTAGCCGTCGGCTCCGAAGCGGATTTTGTGATTCTAGACAAAAAAGCAACACCACTTTTAACTTCGCGATTAGCCTTAAGTAAAACAATTGAAGAAACGCTATTTGTCTTTATGACGCTTGGAGACGATAGAGCCATCGCTGAAACCTACTCAGCAGGAGTATGTGTTCATACACGTTAAAAACCGATGATATAGATCAATAACTCCTGCTCTTTTGTGGGAGTTATTAATGGTGTGTTCTTGGTCCGTATTGCACGATCTCTTTGCCATTATCAAATACATCTTGAGTTACCCAACGCCCTAGTACCAGTTGTTGTTTGTCATCTAATACCGCAACGAATGGGCGCCCATTCGAGTTATTAGTAGCTAGCGCAACCCCTGAAGCATTTTTTAAACCAAACCCACCTGCTTCAACTTGCAGAATAAATGCCTCAAGCTCTTCTAAACTTGTAATTACTTCGTCATCGTTAATCATGTTAACTGCTTCACCATGCGTTAATTAAAAGGGCTAAGTTATAGGAGAGAAAAACAAAAATCAAAGTCTCTCTTGTTGAAACGCCACTTCTGATAAAGCTTTCATGATTTATGCATATATATACGTTCTTATTCAGTATGAAGAGAGTATAATGCGCCACAAAATTACATAACCTTACATGTTCAGGTAGTGATATTCGGTCACCATACCTGCCAAGGAGCCTTTATGGACAAACATGCCAATCATTCGACAGGGATATCTTCCACTGAATTTACCATTCTCGTCGCTTCATTAATGTCGATCGTTGCCATCTCAATTGATGCCTTATTACCTGCTTTAGGAATTATTGGCAAAGAGCTGAATGCTACGTCGGCCAACCAGCCTCAGTTACTGATTAGTATGCTGTTTTTCGGCATGGCACTCGGTCAACTCATTTGTGGACCTCTATCCGATGCCTTAGGACGCCGCCCCATACTATTTAGCGGTTTTGCCCTGTACCTAGTGGGTACGTTGTTGTGCTATCAAGCCGACACATTGAGTTCACTAATGGTGGGGCGCTTCATTCAAGGGTTAGGCGTTGCAGGGCCTTATATTTCAGCAGTGTCTTTGGTGCGTGATTTGTTTAAAGGTGCTCAAATGGCACGCATTATGTCCCTAGTTATGATGATTTTTGTACTCGTACCTGCCATTGCTCCAACGCTTGGTCAGGGAATTCTATTAGTATCTGACTGGCGCGGTATTTTCGAGCTATACCTAGTTTACGCAGCCATTTTAATACTTTGGGTTAGCTTCCGATTAAAAGAAACACTGCCAAAAGGAAAACGTATTCCTTTTAGTAAAAAAGGTTTTATGGATGGCTTTAAAGAGGTACTTACTCATAGGATTACAGCCAGCTATACCGTTTGCATGGGACTATTCTTTGGCAGCTTTATTGGCTATTTGAACTCTTCTCAACAGATTTTTCAGGTGCAATTTGAAGCTGGTAATATGTTTTCTGTGTATTTTGGTATCCTAGCGCTCTTTTTAGGTTTTGCTTCCTTAGTAAACTCAAAGATTGTGGAAAAAAGAGGTCCGAAAGTCATTACTTTCCGAGCCATCTTAGCGGTGGTGATTAGCTCTGCGGTATTCTTATCCTTGCACGCTTTTGTTGCTATTAGCTTATGGATGTTTCTAACTTACGCCGCCTTGTTATTTTTCTGCTTCGGTTTGTTATTTGGTAATGTAAATGCCTTAGCGATGGAACCAATGGGACACATTGCGGGAATCGCCTCTGCGGTTATTGGCTCTGTCTCTTCAATAATGTCGATGGCTATTGGTACGACCATTGGACAACTTTATAACAACACGCTAATCCCTATTGCAGGAGGCTTTTTTCTAATGGGCTTACTTGCGTTATGCATTATTTTTTGGGCTGAGAAAAAGCCAACAGAAGCAACTATTCAAGCCGCTTAGACAGCGGCTTGGTAGTTAGTCATTTTCAGCTTTTGAGCCATCATCGCGCAGTGAGCTTCTGCGTACGGCTGATAAATTATTGTCAGTTATGTTAAAGCGATTGATATGCTCCATAACATGGCCAGCAAGTTTTACTACATCAGTCCCGACAGAAGATGAAAGCTGCGTTTGCTCGTTAATATATATAAAACTATCTCGCATTAAATCATAATGAGTTGTTACTTCATCAAAATTACTTTTCTGGCCTTGAATGGCCATACCGATTTGATCGACTTTTTCAGACATAACTCTCATAGACTCAATCACTTCAGACAGTGACTGAGTCGCTTTATCGGTAAATTGCATTGATTGATCCGCGTTGGCTTTGCTAATTTCCATGCGTCTAACCACCTCTTGGGTGCCTTTTTGAATCGCCCCCACCATGTCAGCCACTTCATCCGTTGATTGTCTGGTTTTAGAGGCTAAAGTACGTACTTCATCGGCGACAACCGCAAACCCTCGCCCAGCTTCTCCAGCTCGCGCAGCTTCAATTGCCGCATTCAGCGCCAGTAAATTGGTTTGTTCAGAGATCCCATTTATTACATCAATAACACCCGAAATACGATCTGTATCTGCTTTTAACTGAGACAGTGCTTCGACCGCCAAAGTGATTTCAGAGGATAACTCTCCCATGCCAACAGAAACGTCTTTCACGACTGCGTCACTGGTACGAACTCGGCTATTACCTAAGGCTGTAGATTCACCAATTTGCTTTAATTCTTTCTCAACTAATAAGGTGGACTCGTTCGTTTCTTGCAAACACAGATTCACTTTTTCAGCCTGTTGTTTTTGTTGATCAGTTGCCTTTCCTAAGGATTGATTGACATCAGATAAATCATCAGAAATGGGCTTCAAACGAATAACCGAGCCTAAAACCGACGCAAAAGTCCCATCGATATGACCAATAAAACTATTAATTCCTTTTGCTAGCTTAGACAGTTCATCCTCACCCTTAACAGGAAGACGTTGAGTTAGATCACCTTCGCCCTCTGCAATGTCCTTCATCAAAGACACCATTTCATCAATGGGCTTCACAATGATTTTCGCTAATAACCAACCTAATAGCGCTCCCACAAACAGAGCGATTAAAGATACCAGTATGAGGTTGTGGTAGATGGTCGTACGTAATTCACTAACTGACGATAAAGCCTCACTTTCATTCATTTCACTTAATAAGGCCCAATTCACACCTTGGATTGACAAAGGCTGATAGGCACTGAGTACGACTTCTCCCAAATGATTCACTGTTTCTACAAAGCCATATTCACCTTTTACGGCTTGCTGGACCGATTCAGAGTCTACTTTTAAAAGGTCGATCGTTGTTTGTTGACTGGAGATTTTGTTCAGAGTTTGAGTGTCTATGTTTGTCTTTTTCAACGACTCAAGAAAAGCCTCAGGCTGCTCTATCAATAACCTGTCGTTACTTCTCATCACTTGGTCTTGCCCTACTAGGTAGGTTTGCCCTGTTTCGCCAAGTCCACTTTCTTGCCACTTATTATGATGGGTAATCACGCCATCAATGCGATCAATTGGCATTTGAAAAATCAACACAGTAATTAATTGATTAGCTCGATATACGCCAGTCGAAATAAAAGAAGCCGCGGTATTATACGATGGTGTATAAGGTTTAAAATCTGTGAGATAAGTTTCACCTTTACTGCCCTGCTGAGCAGCACGAAAAGCCTCTGATATACCTGTATTTTGATAAGGGCCGGACAATAACGAGGTGGCAAAATCCAACTCTTTGAAAACACTGTAAATGATATGCCCTGTTTTGGCATCCGCTAAGAATACGTCATAGAAACCAAAATTTTGCTGAAAGGTACGAAACATCTCGTGGTATTGATTATGAAGCTGGTCGTACTCGCTACCATCATCGGTTAAATAAAGGCTATCTTTTTCACCTAACGGCGCTGGATTATCTGATATGTACTTTTTTTGTAGGCTCTTCGCAATTGGGCTCAGTTCATCAAATAAATGCGTAGGGTTACTCGATTGACCATTATTTAAATTCTGATATTTGCTTTCAAAATCACTGAGATAATAATCTTGCAACCCTGTGTAATCTGCAGAGCTGTTTGACGAATATTGATTAAACGCCTTAGAGAATTCTTCAGAAGCGTCTAATACAGCATTGTTTTCCGCCATGCTTTTGACTTGATTATTAATAAAAGAAAAATATGTCTCAATCGAGTCAGCTGTTAGCTCTCGTGCCATGACCAGCTGATTTTTTGCACTGAGTCGTAAGGCTTCCGAGCCCTTGTTTAAGGCATTGTCACTCAATATCAAGCCAACAATAATGGTCGGGATAACCGCCAGAAACGTACCCATTAGTACTAAGCGCATTTTAATTGATAGAGACATAGTTGCTCCCTTAATCTAGCAGTAGTGACCAAAGTTTAATTGCACTATTCATTGGATTTAATTATTCAAAACGCTCTGAAATCCATTTATTTAAAGCTAGTGAAACGGAAAAAACACATCTATTCAAGTTAATGTAACAATTTACACCATTATGAAACGAACTGTTACTTAAGGGAGGTGCGAACAAGTCCACACGCTGAGGCCAGTAGACTTGTTCGTACCTTCCTTAAGTGTCAATATTTAGCTTCATTTCCAGTAAATTAAACTCAAAGCCTAATTTTTCATAAGCCCGAATAGCGCTATCGTTACCTGCATACACATCTAAATAAAAGTCTAGGACACCCTGTGCTTTACCCCACTGAATAAGCTGTGCAATCAATTTTTTGTTCACTCCCATACCACGCAATAAAGGATCCACATACATAAACCCTAAATACCCATGTTGGTTATGACTTAGGGATTGCTTGGAACTGCGGATTTGCACATAACCTGTAGCCACTATTTTTTGGTCTAACTCGGCCACCAGTAACAGACTTTTATCATCCTGTAGCAAAGCGTCTAGGTCATAATACTTAGCTCCTTCATGTTTAATCGCACTATTAAAAGGTCGCTCTGCTTCCACTACCGCTTGCTCTAACTCTAATAAGCAAGTTATGTCTGAAGTATCCGCTACCCTATACTTTATGTTCTGCAATTGTTTTATTTCCATTCGTAAGTAGTCACCTCATGGTTGGTAAACTTTGAAGCCGCCAGCACTCGACTAAACTTGTATCCTAAGAACCTTGCCGATAGAATTTGTATGACTAAAACAAAACTGGCTGACTCCATGAACAACTTATACTCTCTTCTCAAAAAAGCTTTCGGTTCTTCTAAAAACGCTCAGTGGAAGCAGTTTGTCGTACACTCACATGATTACCTTTCAAATAGACAGGATAAACTGATTAAAGAGTTTAACATTGGAGAATACCAACGTTATGACTGGGATCAAGAAAACGCTACTTTAACCTTCTCGGACGAACAAGAAACCAAAGTCATTGCGAAGGTGCAATTTGTGGGGGCACTATCAAGCCAGACCAAAACTTGGTTGTGGTCGTGGGCTAACGACACCATTCTGCAAAAAGCGAAAAGTAAAATGCATAAGGTCAAACTGTATGGTGAAGAGCACAACTTCAAGCCCTTAATAAAAAGCAAATGGTTCGGTAGCGAGCCCGATGGCTGGGATATGACCTCAGTGAGCGCTTTTATTTTGAAAGCAAAAGGGGCCTATAGAATACCCGCCGAGAACGGATTCACCTACCTAGTCATCACAGACATCAAATGGGCATAAAACCTGCTGCAAGCTCGCACTTTTAGCCATTAATGCTTATAGCGAACGAGTTAGTGGTCTTGCTTCTTTGCAAGTAACAAGAAGCGCTTATGAATCCGCCTTGTGGCAAACCATACACCAAACACTACAATTGGCACTGATACGCCAACAGCCAAGCTTTTATCGAACTCAAGGCCTTTGTCGTAAGCAGCTTCAATTAAAAACTTCAATAAGCCAACGCTGTAATAACTGATGGCCGCAACTGACAAGCCTTCTACTGTATGTTGCATTGCCAGTTGAATTTTTGAACGCCTATCCATTGATGCCAAAAGGTGCTGATTTTGTGACTGAATCCGCATTTCAATGCGAGTTCGCATCATATCGGACACTCTGTCTATTCTTCTAGATAGGTTCTCTAAATGCGCTTCAGTTGCATGACAGGTACTAATAGCAGGATCGAGTCGCCTTGTCATGAACTCGGTAATGGTTAAGTGCCCAGAGACTTCGTCTTCTTTTAACTCAATTAATCGCTTTAACACAAGTTCATGATAAGCTCTTGAGGCACTGAAACGATAAGTTGTCTTCGCTCTCGCTGCTTCAACCCAAGCAGCCATATTAATGAGTTCCTCAAGTAAGTCTGAGTCGTTATAGTCGTGGTCGTTATCCGCTAAACTATGGGTCGTATCCGCAAGCCTTTGATCCATTTCGAGCAGTTTACTACTGTATTTTCGTGCTAAAGGCAGAGCGAGCAAACTCATCAGTCGATACGTTTCTATCTCAATAATACGCAACACCATTCGCCCAAGCTGACTGTCACTCATGCGTTTGTTGTAAATAAGAAATCGACCGCAACCATCGCTATGTAATTGGAAACTGGTCCACACTTGTGCGCCACCATTTTGCGGGCGACTGCCCACCAAACGCATTTCTTCAAATTGGGCTTTTGCATGATTTAAATCGGGGTCGGGGGTATTTCTAGCATCTTCAACGGCCAAATGAAACGATGCGATAACTTGACCTGGCATTTTCTCAAGCCAATGAGAAGGAAGTCGAGATAAAGGTGTATTCTCAAATGGCGCAGCCTCCCCTATCTCACCAGAGAAAGTGACCATATAGGTGGTAAACTCAGAGTGTTTGTCACGACGCACTTTAACACCACCAAGTTCGGCTTCAATGCAAATAGCGTCTGCTTGTGGTACAGGCTCATCATAGTGTCGAAACAGCTCGCAGAAGTTATCAAAATCTTGGCGTTTTTGTTTTGGGTCCATCAAAACTGCAAGGTAACTAATTCGCGCGGGACTCGGAATAACCTGAAACGGACGAGAGTGAAGCTCTGCGTATAAATTATCCCTTTGTTGATGAACTTCTAACCCATAAGGCCTTTCTTTACAACTCACTGCCATTTTTCCTTGAATCGTGTATCTCGTTAAGGAGTAACGTTTGCTAGCGATTAATGCACTCTTTCCCTAACGTTTCTTTAGAAGGTAAACTTTGATGCTATTAAATTAACACAAATATGAAGCATTACCTACGCTCAGGAGAGAACATCGCCATGCTCATTATCACCAAAACACATCGCTTCATTTGGATAATTAGCTTTTGTGGTCTCTCTTTTTCCACTTACTTACAAGCCGATTTAATTCACTTTGGACATCAGTGCCTTGCAGATGAACGACAACTTACAAAGCAGCTTCAACAACTGGAAGAAAAAGAAGCGGTGCAAAGGCAAAAAGACCTTCAATTAGTAAACCAACAGCAAGATCTAAACACCATTAACACTGAAATTGAGGCTTTAGAAATAGATCTAGAAGATTGCCAGCAACAGGGTAATAACGCCCACTGTTACCAGATTAGAGCATCCATTAGCCGCCTCACAGCCCTATCACAAGAGTTAGAACGTGACATTCAGGCTGAGCAAAGCCTAGCCTACGACAGTACAGGAACACCCTTGGATGAATTAACCCGAGAAAAGTTTAACCGCACCATGCAACAGTTCGTGAGTCGGTGCAGAGAGTCAGACCAACACTACGCCTTACTAAATAGCCCCGAGGCGTATTTAGCAGTCTGTATTAATCAAAATGCTAAACAGACCATCACCTGTACCTTTCAATAGCCCAACACGGGCGTTAAGGGTTGGGCCCTAATTGGCTCACCTCTATTAATCGGTCCATTTCAAAGCCAAGCTCAAAAGCCTCATCTAAAATCCTTTTTTGCGCTTTAGTGGGCATGCTAGCGCTACGTGACAATAACCAAAAGAGCTCTTTGTGAGGTCCTGCCATGGTAGCGAATTGTTGATTTTTTTGATCAAGCTCGAACACTAAATAACTGCCGTAAAAAGGCCCCTCAAATTGAATTTTCAAATAACTCTGCCCGTATGACTGAAAAATAAAAGCTCGGCCAAACGCTTCACGCCACACCTGTTCTGCCAACGAATAACCTCTTTTCAGAACCTTAATCATGCCTTTGTCTGTAAGAGCGATTTCAGTAGTGACAGAAACCAGCCCTTCTTCAAACGCTTGATTCTGACGAACTATTTCGTACCAAGTCCCCACAAAAGGCTGCAGGTTAAACTCTATCTTTGGGTCAATTGAGCGGCTACCACAAGCAGATAAAAAAACACTAATAGAGACTATTAGGCATTTCACCACTGATGAATACATTCCTCACCTCTCCTAATGCCGGAAACATCATCCTAATACAAATTTAGGCTAATTGCTTTTTCTCTTTGTTGTTATCTGTCTGTCATATTCTTTTTGCATGCTATGACATATTTGACTGGAAGTTCTTTTGTGTATTTAAACTCATTGAGAAGCCGACTCTATCCAAACAATAGGCTAGTTAACCATAATAAAAAGGTTACCGTACAGCTACGCCATGTGAGCCCAGTTCAGCAAATAGACCGTCATTATTTATCCTTCTCAATCGATATTTCTGTGCTAGCAGGAGGTTATTGGTGGGAAGGCGGAAAAAGTAGTCAACGGGGATTAGGAACTGAACGAGTTGCCCCATTAGACGTCACACAACAAGCACTCAGAAATTATGCTCAAGCACTTTCCCCAGCATATTTACGAGTTGGGGGCTCAGAGGCCGACAAGATCCACTACTTTTTCGATGACGAACCTTCCTGTCATGATGGTACTCTGACCTTAACCCAAAACATGTGGGATGAATTACAACGCTTCTGCCATGACAATCAGCTCAAACTGATTTTTACGTTCAAATACGGTTTATTTCAACGCAGTCAGCAGGGTAAATGGCAAGCCGACCAAGTTCGTCACTTACTCGAATATTGCCTTCAACATAAACAACAAATCCATGTGTGTGAACTTGGCAACGAACTCAATGCATACTGGGCCTTTCATGGCCTAACCGCCCAGCCTTCCGCGCAAAAACTTGCCACTGATTTTGACACATTCATTCGTACGATTAGAGAGCACAGCCCCAACAGCTTAATTGCAGGTCCTGGCAGCGCTTTTTGGCCTAGAATTGGTGAAACCATAAAACCCATTAGTAATTTGTCGGCGCCTTTTCTTGCTAAGCTGAATGAAAAACTTGACCTTGTTACATGGCATTACTATCCATTTCAGAGTAGCCGCTCGCCCATTAGAACACGGTCAGCTAGTATGAAAAATCTATTAACCCCAGCCTCCTTTAAAGATTTTTCTAAATACTCACGTTATTTGGTTAAGCTTAAAGATCAATATCAACCCAAGGCTCAAGTTTGGACGGGAGAAACAGGCTCGGCTCAATGCGGCGGGCAAGAAAAACTCTCAGACCGTTTTGTCTCTTCTTTTTGGTGGGCTGACCAACTAGGACGAGGCGCCTTAACAGGACAAAAAGTCATGGTTAGGCAAAGCCTAGTAGGAGGAGATTATGGGCTAGTCAACCACGCCAGCATGAAACCTAACCCTGACTTTTGGGTCAGTTGGCTTTGGAAAAAGCTCATGGGAGAGCAAGTATACGATGTGAGCAGTAATGACCCTGGAGTACTGGTATATTGCCATAGCGCTAACAAAGAAGGCCGACAAACCCTCTTAATCATCAATATGACACCACAACCTAAACTCATGAACTGCTCACAGTTTGGCGCAAAAAAGCGCCGCTTTGAAATTACGGCAGATCAGCTCACTGCAAAGAAAGTACGTATCAACGGCATTCGGCCCAAGTTCAAAAAGGGCAAAGTAAAGCTCAAAGATTTTCCTAAACTGTCAAAACTAAACTTAGTCAGTCCTTATAGTATTAATTTTTGGTGCTTTAGCATGTGAACCTAAACCGCTTTTATTTTGATTCTAGTCACTAAATAGATGCCTAAGCAGACGAACAAGAGCGCTAATAGATTTTTCCACTCAAGGAAGGACTCACCTAAGAAAATACCAGACAAGACGCTACCGAAAACGGGGATCAGGAAACTAAAAATCGTCACCATGCCCACTGGGTTATGCTTCAAAAGCAAGCTCCAAAGCGTGAAAGCAATAGACGATAAAAGCGCTAGGTATATCAATAAAGGCACTGACGTGACCGTTAATTCGCCCATTTGACCACCTTGTATCGCCCCGTAAAGCCAAAGAATAATACCGCCAATCGTCAACTGCCAGGCGGTCATACACATGGGATCTAAGGTTTGTGACACCGCTTTGCCGTAGATAGAACCTACAGCCAGAATTAATGCGGCAAGGACAATGGCCCCTTCTCCTTTAATGGAAAAGTCTATGGCTAACAAGGAGTGGCTGAAATTCACCATTAAAACTCCAGTAAAACCAAGCAAGCAGCCCACTAATTTTCTTTGAGTCAATTTTTCAGTCTGGTAAAGAAAGTGGGCAATGAACACACTAAAAAAAGTACTTGTCGCACTCATAATAGAGGCTTTCACCCCAGTGGTATTGGCCACTCCAATATAAAAGAATAAATACTGAAGACTGGTCTGCGTTGCACCTAATAGGGTTAACTGCTTAAGATTGTTAACACTCATGGGGATACTTGGCCGTTTAGTCAGGTACACAAAGGCCAATAGAAACACACCTGCCAAGAAAAACCTGACACCTGCAAACACCATGAGTGAGGGAGTATCTTGACTGTCTAGGGATAAAGCCTCATATCCGGCTTTAATTGCAGGAAATGAACTTCCCCACAAGAAAGTGCATAAAATGGCGAGCAATACTAAAACGTATTTACGAGCAAAGAATTCCTGTTGCAATGACAATGAAAACATCCTTATTCAAAATAAAAATAAAAACTGGCTGCTTAACTTTCCTAGAAACTGATTAACAAATACGCCCAAATATTTGCAATAGCAGCCACCACTATCGCCAGCAAGGTCAACTGCATACCTGTTTTTCGAAATCTCAAACCTTCTGTTAAAATACCATGGGCATGGAGTATGCGCCCAACTAATAGCAAACATCCAAGAAGGTGAACCAACCAAATAGCCCCATCATTCCATTCTAGTGAAAACAGCAGTATCAAGCTGATTGGAATGGTTTCCACAGCATTCGAATGAGCACTCCGAGCAGCCAGCAGGTCTTTATGACCGCCATCTCCCAATAGCACTTGATTCTTTAAACGTGCCTTTACGACAACAATAACTAAATAACATAGCCACAAAGCTAATAACGAGGCATAAAGCGCTGAAACCATACCATCACCTTTTTTTTGTTTTAGATCCCTACAATTAAGCGTTCACCATTCTTTTAGAATAGCCTTAGTTAACATTTACCATGAGCTCCCTCACCTCCCTCTGGGCCATAAAAAATGACCCAAGTTGAAAAGTCCTCTGAAAAGTCCACAAACCTATGCACTTGCCCTGCAGGAACAAACAACACTTCTCCCTGTTCAACAGGGTGACACTCTTCCCCATTGACAAAGTGCCCTGTCCCCGAGGCTATTACATAGACTTCATCTCGGCTATGGGGTTTTTGAAGATCTTCTCCAATAGGTTTATACATCTCAATATTAAGTGAGCCATGGCTGAAAACTTCAACAAAAGGAACGGTATTTTCACCCAACTGATCAAGGGCATTCTTTATCGTTAATCTGGACATTTACCTTTCTCCCAGCCTACCTGCACACTAGCGCACCAATTTAATGCACGGCATTCTAAACAAACTTACGACATATAAACAGCCTAATAACAAAGTATCTTCTTACCAACAAAAAAAGGTGCCACCTCGCTACAGGCCGCACCTTTTATCAGAAAAATGGCTTTCTAGTTTAAATCAAAACGATCTAGATTCATGACCTTTGTCCACGCTTTCACAAAGTCTTCAACAAAGCGTTGCTGAGCGTCAGAGCTTGCATAAACCTCAGCAATCGCCCTCAGTTGTGAATTGGAGCCGAAAATCAGATCCGCACGTGTCGCCGTCCATTTCACATCGCCTGTCTTACGGTCTACTCCTTCAAACGCCATTTCCCTTGCGTCGATAGCGCGCCACTGAGTACTCATATCCAGAAGGTTCACAAAAAAGTCATTACTGAGAGTTTGAACCTGACCGGTAAAGACTCCCTGCTGTGAGTTTTCAGTGTTCACACCCAGCACTCTTAAACCACCTAATAAAGCTGTCATTTCTGGCGCTGTTAAAGTGAGTAGCTGAGCCTTATCAATCAATAACTCTTCCGTTGTTGTTGAAAACAAGCCTTTCTGGTAGTTACGAAAGCCATCTGCAATGGGTTCAAGTAGGTCAAAAGACTCAATATCTGTTTGTTCTTGAGTCGCATCACCACGGCCAGGAGTGAAAGGCACTTCGATATTAATCCCAGCAGCTTGAGCAGCTTTTTCAACACCTACCCCACCAGCTAAGACAATCAGATCAGCCATAGAAACCTGAGTTTCCCCCTGACTATTAAAACTGCTTTGAATCGCTTCAAGCGAATTTAACACACTGGCAAGTTGCTCTGGCTGGTTTACCTCCCAATCTTTTTGTGGTGCTAAACGAATGCGAGCACCATTGGCACCGCCACGCATATCCGAACCACGATACGTTGACGCTGATGCCCAAGCGGTTGAAACCAACTGGCTAACGGACAAACCTGAAGCTGCTAATGCCGCTTTAAGATCAGCAATATCAGCTTCTTGTAGTGATGGTCCTTGAGGACTAGGAATCGGGTCTTGCCATACTAATGTTTCTTGAGGCACTAACGGCCCTAAATAGCGAGACAATGGCCCCATGTCACGGTGCGTTAATTTGAACCAAGCACGAGCAAATGCATCAGCGAAGGCTTCTGGATTCTCATAAAACTGCTTCGAAATTGGCCCATAAATTGGATCATCGCGAAGAGCAAGGTCTGAGGTAAACATAATAGGAGCATGACGAATATTCTCATCGTGAGCATCTGGTACACTGTTACTACCTGCGGTTCCTTTCGGAGACCATTGCCAAGCCCCTGCAGGGCTCTTAGTTAATTCCCACTCATAGTCAAATAAGTTGTTAAAAAAGCCATTATCCCAAGCAATTGGGTTCTTAGTCCAAGCGCCTTCTAAGCCACTACTAATGGTATCTTTTCCATTGCCACTCCCTTGAGAGTTGCTCCACCCAAAACCTTGCTCAGTAATTCCAGCCGCTTCTGGGTCTGCTCCCACTTGACTGGCATCGCCCGCACCGTGTGCTTTACCAAAGGTGTGACCACCTGCAATCAAAGCAACGGTTTCTTCGTCGTTCATCCCCATGCGACCAAAGGTATCGCGGATATCACGGGCTGAAGCTAACGTGTCAGGTTTACCATCTGGACCTTCTGGGTTTACGTAGATCAACCCCATTTGTACGGCAGCTAGTGGATCTTCTAAGTCACGGTCGCCACTGTAACGGCTGTTTTCACCGCCACTTTCTTCTAGCCAAGTGCCTTCTTTACCCCAGTAAATATCGTTTTCTGGTTCCCAAACGTCCGCACGGCCACCAGCAAAACCAAACGTTTTAAAGCCCATAGATTCAAGAGCACAGTTGCCCGCAAGAATCATCAAATCCGCCCAAGAAATACTCTGACCGTATTTTTGTTTAATCGGCCATAATAAGCGGCGTGCTTTATCTAAATTCACATTATCAGGCCAGCTATTTAGCGGCGCAAAGCGTTGACTGCCAGACGTCGCCCCACCGCGGCCATCTGCAGAACGATAGGTTCCCGCACTGTGCCATGCCATTCGAATCATGAAGGGACCATAGTGTCCGTAATCGGCAGGCCACCATTCTTGTGAGTCAGTCATTAATTCCACTAAATCTTTTCTGACCGCCTCAAGGTCAAGACGATTAAAGGCTTCTTTATAGTCAAACGTCTTGCCAAGAGGATTTGATTTCTCTGAATGCTGGTGCAAAATGCTCAAATCTAACTGATTTGGCCACCAATCTTTGTTTGTTCTACCTCGGCCAGCTGACTGATTATTACCTGCACTGCCATGATTAAAAGGACACTTACTTTCGCTAGACATATCATTCTCCTGCTTATGTAACATTATTAAATTTGTATCCATAGTTATAACCTCTGAATATCAACACTTCTAATAAATTTATCCTAACAAGATGATAGTCAACTCGCCCCTCCACAGTGCAAAGCAAAACTATTACTCCTCCAGTTGCTCAGTTATCTCCTTATCATAGCCATTTCCAAAAACAAACATAGACGAGAGATTCACGGCTATTCACCTAGTGAAGCCATTACTTTGTATAGTTTGCATAAGGTTTTGCTGGAATGTTTGTACATCTGGCTACAAAGACTTTTGTTAGTCCACAAGACAAGGATTTGGTTCATTAGTTGCAAGAGGTTTAGGGTATCTTTTACCTAATCTGCGAAGGAAAAAATAATGAAGCCATCAGACTTTCCATTAAGTGAAGTTCCAAAAAGCGAGCGCCAAGGCTTACTGCCTATGGCGGTCATCCTATTAGGTTTTACCTTTTTTACCGCCACCATGTGGGCAGGTGGAACATTGGGCAAAGCCTTTTCGTTTAGCGAATTATTGATGGTGATCTTAGTCGGTAATTTACTATTAGGCGTCTACGCTGCAGCACTGGCCTACATTGCCTTTAAAAGTGGTTTAAACAGTGTTTTGATGGCGCGCTTTAGCTTTGGAGAGTTAGGCAGTAAGTTATCCGATTTTATTTTAGGCTTCACCCAAATTGGCTGGTATGCCTGGGGAACAGCCACTTTAGCCATTGTATTGGTTAAAGTCACTGGGATCAGTGAAGCTTGGCAGACGCCACTCATGATCTTATTTGGCTTCGCCTTTTGTATCAGTGCGGTAATTGGTGTGCGCGGTATCGATATTATTTCCCGAGTGGCCGTACCCAGTATGCTTATTTTCATTCTGATCAGCCTGTTTACAGGCTTGGTAGACATTGGCGGTATTGGAGAGCTACTTAATTTAGAGCCAAGTGAAAGCATGAGCTTTGCCAGTGCCATCACCATCATTATTGGTACTTTTGTTAGTGGCGCGACGCAAGCCACCAACTGGAGCCGTTTCGCCAGCAGTGGCAAGATTGCCGTATGGGCCACTATGGCGGCGTTTTTTATTGGTAACGGCTTAATGGTTCTCACTGGTGCCCTAGGCACTTTGATTTACCAACAAGCGGACATTGTTGATGTTATGCTCGCTCAAGGTTTTATGGTATTGGCGGTGTTAATGTTGTTCATGAACATCTGGACCACCCAAGACAACACCATTTACAACTTTTCAGCCGCAGGTTGTAACCTACTACGCACCGACAAACGCCGCTTGATTACACTTATCGGCGCGCTGATCGGTACCGTAATGGCCATCTTTGGCATGTATAATTTCTTGATCCCATTCTTAATCTTGCTGGGCACATTTATCCCGCCCATTGGTGGTGTGATCATGGCAGACTTTTGGGTCAAGCATAAAGGCCAATACCCAAGCTTGAGCACAGCACAAATTCCAGCCTTTAATTGGCTAGGACTAGCTTCCTACATATTAGCGTCAGGGGCGGCTTATTTCTCGCCTGTGATGCCGCCTATTGTCGGAGTCGTCGTCGCTTTTGCTTGCTACAGCCTGTTAACATCAAAATTCTCAACCAACACAAAAGCGGTGCTTAATAATTAATGACCATTTGTTGTGCAGATATACCTCGCCTACCCGGCTTGGAGAACATTACCTTTAGAGCCGGATTGCAAGGAGGTCAGCGTATTGTGCGCTGGCCTTACGTGGCAGAAAACGACACCATCCAACCTTGGGTGAGCGGTGGCGAGCTGGTGTTTGTCACCGGAATTAACCATAAAAGAAGTGAAGCAAACCTTTGCCAACTGGTCCGAGAAGCCATAGACAGCCATGTTGCTGGTCTGGTGATCCTTACCGGCCCTGAGTTCATTCGCAAGATTCCCAAACAAGTGATCACTCTGGCGAACCAACACAATTTGCCGATTTTAGAGCAACCTTATGATTTGAAAATGGTCTTGGTGACAGAGATCATCAGTAATGCCATTGTGCAAGATAACTTATTAGGTAAATCGGTACGCTTGTTCTTAACCAAGCTGATTAATGGCCAAGCCCAAGCGCCAGAGCTCATTCATTTACGGGCAGGAGAGCTTGGTATTCGTGACTCCCGCGCCTTTTCTACTTTAGCCATTCGTTTACGCGACACACCTACCGCAGACAGTGACCCGCAAGCTCTATTGAAGGCACGACAGGCCCTTGAGCAACAAATCAGTGAATTGCTGAAACGCCGAGGCATTGATTGGCCCGTATTGAATTATCAGCAAGATTTCCTTGCTATTTGGCCCGTTGAGGATGATCAAACCACGGACCTTTACCATGAAGTTGAACGCGTGCTGGGCCTTCTGCAAAAAAGTTTTAGCCATGTAGATGTTTGTATGGGCGTCAGTGATTTACAGCATGATTTAAACACCCTATCTGTTGCCACCGACCAAGCTCGGCAGGCTTTGCAATTTGCGGTAAAGCATCAACACAAAACCTTGTTTTTCTATGAGCAACTGGGTATTGCTAAACTCTTTGCCGCGGTGCCTCAAAGAAACCTACTCGCAGATTTTTGTAAGCAATACCTAGGAAAGTTATGTTTTGAAAAAGACCCAGCCACCTTGGAAATGAAAGCTACACTGAACCATTACTTTAACCATTTTGGTCATCAGCAGCAGACCGCCGATGCCATGGGCATTCACCGTAATACGTTAAGTTACCGCCTTAATAAAATTGAACAACGGCTTGGTTATTCTCTACAAGACCCTTTTTTACGTCTAAACCTACAGAACGCTCTATTAATAGAACAAGTCCTTTTCCATCACCATAGTATTGATGAGCAGAGCCTAGCGACCGATTATTCTAAGTGAGATTTTTATGCAAATTATTAACGCCCGTTTACGCCACTCCAATGATCTTCACACCCTAACCATTAAAGAGGGAAAGTTTCATAGTATTGAACCTCAAGCCGAAGCGCTGCCAGAACAAAACGACCAAATCAATGCTCACGGCAATTTAGCCTGCGCCCCTTTTGTGGAGCCCCATATTCACCTTGATGCTGCACTGACCGCTGGTGAGCCTGAGTGGAACCAGAGTGGCACCTTGTTTGAAGGTATAGAAAGATGGCGTCAACGTAAGCCTATGCTTAACGAAGCAGACATTCGTAAACGCGCCCTCTCCACCATAGAGCTGTTGGTACAAAACGGCGTACAAGCCATTCGAACTCATGCCGACACGACCGACCCGTCATTGATTGGCATTCGTACCTTATGTGCCCTACGAGACGAGCTTAAAGATAAGATCGATCTGCAAGTAGTGGCTTTCCCGCAAGATGGTATGCTCTCTTACCCAAATGGCTTGGCACTGATGGAAGAGTCCTTGCAAATAGGCGCCGATGTAGTCGGCGGTATCCCACACTTTGAATACACCCGCGAGCTGGGGGAAAAGTCGGTAAAAACCTTGTTAGAGCTGGCTAGAAAATACGATTGTTTGGTAGATGTGCATTGTGATGAGATCGATGATCCGAATTCGCGTTTTTTAGAGTTTCTCGCGTGTGAGGCGCTGTTTCACGATATGGGGCCAAGAGTCACCGCCAGCCATACCACCGCCATGCACTCTTACGACAATGCCTATTGTTCTAAACTGTTTCGCCTGTTGAAGAACTCTAAAATTAACTTTATTTCCTGCCCAACGGAAAGCATTCACTTGCAAGGCCGTTTTGATACATACCCGAAACGCCGCGGTGTTACCCGAGTAAAAGAGCTGCGCGAAGCCAACATTAATGTCTGTTTGGGGCAAGACTCTATTTTTGACCCTTGGTACTCCTTGGGCAATGGCAAGCTGTTGCGCACCTTAGATTACGCGATGCACATCTGCCAGATGATGGGTTACCAAGACTATGCTCGTGCTCTGGATATGATCACAGATAACAGCGCCAAAACCATGTGTTTAGAAGGCTATGGGATTGAGGTGGGTAACCCTGCCAACTTTATTATTTTAGAAGGCTTTGATGACTACAGTGTGTTACGAAAGCAAGGGGAAGTCTTGCTGTCGGTTCGCAAGGGGGAAATCATTGTTGAGCGCCTGCCAGCTAAAATTCTTAGCCAGCCTTGGGTGAGCAACAGCCTCTAAACATGATAAAGCTCATAAAAAACCCCATGTTCAACTTCTGTGAACATGGGGTTTTGTTGTTATACCAGCGGGTTATCACTTACTCATTAGATACGCTCAAACACGGTAGCGATACCTTGTCCCATACCAATACACATGGTAGCAAGACCCAAGGTTGCATCTTTCTCACGCATTACATTAAGCAAGGTGGTGGAAATACGCGTACCAGAACAGCCTAATGGATGACCAAGGGCAATGGCGCCACCGTTTAGGTTGACCTTTTGATCCACCACATCTAATAAGCCAAGGTCTTTCAGAACCGGAATGGATTGGGCGGCAAAGGCTTCGTTTAACTCGGCAATTTCAATATCGGCAATGGTCAAACCAGCACGTTTCAGTGCTTTTTTCGATGCTGGCACTGGGCCGTAACCCATAATCGCAGGGTCACAACCGGCCACGCCCATACTGCGCACTCGAGCGATTGGCGTTAAGCCAAGATCCTGCGCTTTTTGAGCCGACATCATCAACATGGCCGATGCACCGTCCGACAAAGCAGAAGAGGTGCCCGCGGTTACTGTACCTACTTTTGGCATAAACACTGGTTTAAGCCCAGCTAGAGACTCCATAGACGTTTCTGGTCGAATCACTTCGTCCACTTCCACTAAGACTTTGTTGCCCTCGGCATCATGGCCTTCTAGGGATACGATTTCATTAGCGAAACGGCCTTCTACTGTGGCTTCGTGAGCTAATCTGTGAGAACGTACGGCAAATTCATCTTGAGCTTCACGACTGATACCGTGCATCTTGCCAAGCATTTCAGCGGTGACTCCCATCATCATAGAAGCCTTTGCCATGTGTTTAGACAACGCTGGGTTCACGTCTACCCCGTGCATCATGCTCACATGGCCCATGTGCTCCACACCACCGACGACGAATACATCTCCTTGGCCGGTCATAATCGCCTGAGCCGCGGTATGCAAGGCCGACATAGAAGAACCACATAGGCGGTTAACCGTTTGTGCCGCACTGGTGATCGGTAAGCCACCTAATAACGCTACCGCACGAGCCATGTTAAAGCCCTGTTCAAGGGTTTGGTTGACACACCCCCAAATCAAGTCTTCTACATCATTTGGGTCAACATTTGGGTTACGCTTAAATAAAGCTTTGACCAGTTCAGCGGATAAATTTTCGGCCCGCACATTACGGAATACTCCGTTTTTAGTTTTCCCCATTGGGGAGCGTACTGCATCGATAATGACGACATCGTTTGGATTCAATTTCATGGGATTACTCCTCCTATGGGAAAGTTATACGCCGTAGTAAGTTTGGTTGTTCTCTGCCATTTCACGCATTTTTGCGGTTGGCTCATACAACTTACCAAGATGACTGTATTTATCTGCAAGATCACAAAAGGCTTGCAGTCCCATTTGATCTAGATAGTGCAAAGCACCGCCCAGGTATGGAGGGAAGCCGATACCATAGATGAGTCCCATGTCCGCTTCTGATGCCGATGCCACTATGTTCTCTTCTAAACAGCGAACCGTCTCGATGCACAGTGGAATCATCATACGAGCAATAATATCTTCTTCACTCAGCTCTGTTTGAGTTTTTACAACTGGCGCTAATAACTCATTGATTTCAGGATTAAAGATCTTCTTAGGTTTCCCTTTACGATCCGCCTCATAAGTATAGAAACCTTTGCTGTTTTTCTGGCCGTAACGCTCCAGTTCAAACAGTTTATCTACCGCATTAACACCTTCATGCTGCATACGATCAGGGAAACCTTCTGCCATCACTTGGTCCGCATGGTAGGCCGTATCAATCCCAACAACATCAAGCAGATAAGCAGGCCCCATAGGCCAGCCAAATTTCTCCATGGTTTTATCCACTTGTTGGAAATCGGCCCCTTCTTGCATTAATAGGGAGAAACCTGCGAAGTATGGGAATAACACTCGGTTTACCAAGAAGCCCGGACAGTCATTCACCACGACAGGTGTTTTACCCATAGCTTGAGCGTAAGCAACCGTTTTCGCAATGGCTGCATCGCTGGTTTTTTCACCACGAATCACTTCCACTAACGGCATACGATGCACAGGGTTAAAGAAGTGCATACCACAGAAGTTCTCTGGACGTTTAAGGTCTTTAGCAAGCTCAGTAATGGAGATAGTAGAAGTGTTTGACGTTAAAATAGCATCTTCACTAATTTGGCCTTCTACTTCTGCTAACACCGACTTTTTCACTTTTACGTTTTCTACAACGGCTTCAACCACTAGATCTACTGAACCAAACTCGCCATAAGTCAGTACTGGAGTAATGCCATTCATGGCTTTTAAGGCTTTTTCAGCCGTGCTTCGGCCTCGACTTATTTGTCCATTAAAGAGCTTATTGGCTTCACTTAAACCAAGATCAAGGGCTTCTTGGCGAATGTCTTTCATAATGATCGGCGTACCTTTCGATACTGACTGGTAAGCAACACCGCCTCCCATGATACCCGCACCCAGCACTGCTGCTTGTTTTACACTTGGTACACCTTTGGTGAGCTTACCCGCGGTTTTCTTAATCGCTTGATCACTCAGGAATAAGGTCACTAAGGATTTCGCTACTGGCCCTTTGGCTAGCTTTATAAAACCCTTAATTTCTGTTTGCGCGGCTTTTTCCATTGATTGGCCAATGCCTTTTTCAATGGTCTTGATGGCCGCCATTGGCGCTGGATAATGCTTACCCGCTTTCGCACCGACTACACCTCGAACAGATTCAAACACCATCATTTTTTCGATAGGAGAGAATTGCAACGGAGCGCGGTTCTCTTCGCGTCGAGCATGAAAATCTAATTTGCCATCCAACACTTGTTGAATAAGGTGACGGGCTGAATCATTGACTTTATCAACTGGGACAACTGCATCAACAGCCCCGTCTTTAAAGGCATCTGCACTGCGTTTTTGAGCGCCACCACAGATCCACTCACAAGCATTATCTGCACCAATCAGTCTTGGCAATCTGACCGTGCCCCCCCAACCTGGGTAAATACCCAATTGAGTTTCTGGCAGGCCTATCTTGGCGCTGTCAGCCATAACACGGTAATCACAAGCTAAACTCAGCTCCATACCACCACCAAGAGCAATGCCATTAATGGCTGCAACCGTTGGGTATGGAAGATTAGAAATGTCATCAAACAGTTTGTGCACAACGCCTAGCTTATCGGCTAGTTCTTGATCT
The DNA here is from genome assembly GCF_054780655.1 of Marinomonas epiphytica. Classification (NCBI taxonomy): domain Bacteria; kingdom Pseudomonadati; phylum Pseudomonadota; class Gammaproteobacteria; order Oceanospirillales; family Oceanospirillaceae; genus Marinomonas; species Marinomonas epiphytica. The sequence goes on along the minus strand of NZ_BAAGVX010000026.1, from coordinate 590,312 downwards.
TCTAACTTAAACCAAGAGATAAACTCAGTGATGTCTGCGCCAACGACAAAAACATCTTTTGCGCTTTGGAAAATCAACCCTTTTACATCATCAGTATGTTTTAACGCCTCAACGGCTTCCCCAAGTTCCGTAAGCGTTAAACTGTTGAATTTGTTTACCGACTCACCGACGAGATCAAGAGTAGCGGTTGCCACACCTACTTCATCAATTGTTACCTTAATGGCTTGCCCTTCAAAGATCATTCTGGCCTCCGCTTGTTTTTATTGTGATTGCGATGCCTAGCATCGCAAACCAGTTATCTGTTAATTTGCAATACTTGCTATAAAGAGTTTTCAAGTTCCGGCATGGCTTCAAAAAGATCCGCCACTAAACCGTAATCGGCTACCTGGAAGATAGGGGCTTCTTCATCTTTGTTGATGGCGACAATGACTTTCGAGCCTTTCATACCCGCTAAATGCTGGATCGCTCCAGAGATACCCACCGCAATATACAAATCAGGCGCGACCGTTTTACCCGTTTGCCCTACCTGTAAATCATTCGGCACATAACCCGCATCAACCGCAGCACGAGACGCACCAATCGCAGCGCCCAGCTTATCGGCTACGCCTTCAAGCACTTGGAAATTCTCCCCACTGCCCATTCCTCGACCACCAGAGACAATAACTTTTGCCGCCGTTAATTCAGGACGATCAGATTGCGCCAGCTGTTCGCTCACAAAGCGACTTTGCTCGGTCGTAATTACGTTTTCAAGGGCTTGTATTTCTGCGCTACCGCCGTCAGCAGGTGTGGCATCAAAACCAGTCGCTCGTACTGTTAACACTTTTACTTTGTCAGCACTTTGTACTTTAGCGATGGCATTACCAGCGTAAATAGGACGAACAAAGGTATCTTCTGACTCCACTTTAATAACATCTGACAGTTGGGCTACATCAAGAAGTGCCGCCACTCGTGGCAATAAGTTTTTACCGGTTGTCGTAGCGGATGCCAGTATATGGCCATAATCAGTAGCCAACTCGACGACCAACTTAGAAACGTTTTCTGCTAATTGAAATTCGTAGGCCCCGTTGTCTGCTACCAACACTTTATTCACGGCTGGTATCTTAGCGGCTTGCTCTGCAACACTTGCGCATGACGAGCCAACAATTAAAAGGTGAATATCTGCGCCGATCTGCTGCGCGGCAGTAACCGTATTAAGAGTTGCTGGCTTAAGTACCTGATTATCGTGTTCTGCTATGACTAAAATGCTCATGACACCACCTTCGCTTCATTTTTTAATTTTTCAACCAGTTCTGCGACAGAGCCAACCTTAATTCCACCGGCTCTTTCTTCAGGAGCAGAGACCGATAGAAGAGTAACATTTGAGCTCATCTCAACACCTAGATCAGCAGGCGTTTTCACATCTAAGGGCTTACGCTTGGCTTTCATAATGTTCGGCAAAGAAGCGAATCTTGGCTCATTCAAACGTAAATCTGTGGTCACTACCGCTGGTAATTTAACGGCAACCGTTTGCAAGCCACCATCAATTTCACGGGTCACCTGGGCTTCGCCGTTTTCAATGACCACTTCGGATGCAAAAGTAGCTTGCGGATAATCTAGTAACGCCGCCAACATTTGGCCCGTTTGATTATTGTCTGAATCGATGGATTGTTTACCGGTGATGATCAGATCAGCCGATTCTTCCTGAGCAACTTTAGCTAGTAACTTAGCAACAGCAAGAGAGTCTAGGTGATCCTCTGCTTCTACTTGAATGGCACGGTCTGCACCTAGAGCAAGGGCTGTGCGTAGCGTCTCTTGGCAGGCCTTAGAGCCAATGGAAACGGCAACGACTTCGGTAGCCACACCTTTTTCTTTTAATCGGATGGCTTCTTCAACAGCGATTTCACAGAATGGGTTCATAGACATTTTGACGTTAGTCAGGTCTACATTGGAATTATCAGCTTTAACACGCACTTTGACGTTGTAATCAATCACGCGCTTAACAGACACTAATATTTTCATATTATCCTCTTTCTTATTCTTAAATTAAGAAGGTTTCTATGTATCTAATACTAGGTCTTATGGATTTTTCATCAATAACAAAAAAACGCCAGTTAACTAACAAAAGCAATCAAGGAGAGGTGTCGATTTGGCATATATGATCGTTGCCTGCTTGCTTAAGCAGGCAACCTAGAAGGTAAGGCCTAACTATTTTTACTGCGAGATAGAAACGCCATAAAGGCTTCTCTTGCTTCTTGCGAACGCAAGCGGTCTTTGAAGATTCGAGCTTCCCGCATTAGCGCCATTTGCACATCATCTTGAGCCCTGTGTTTTAATAGGTCCTTGCTTAACATAACCGCTTCAGAGGGTAAGTTAGCAATTTTCTGAGCATAGACCAAAGCCATATCATAGGCTTCCCCAGCCTCACATAAATGATTAATTAACCCCATTTCATGGGCTTCATCAGCACTGACTTCTTGCCCAAGCGCCAAGATTTCAAAGGCTTTTTGGTAGCCAGTCAAATGGGGGAGCAAATAACTTGAAGCCGCTTCGGGCACTAAGCCTAGCTGTACAAAAGGAAATTGCAATCGGGCATGACGCGAGGAAAGCACCATATCACAATGCAGCAACATGGTTGCCCCGACTCCTACAGCACGCCCTTCCACCCCTGCGATAAGAGGTTTCTTATAACTGCTAATGGCTTGCAAAAAGGCCATGGTATGACACATTTTTTCCGGTGACTGAGCTATTTGAACAAATTCATTAATATCATTGCCTGACGAAAAATCCCCGCCAGCACCGTGTACCATGGTGACTTTTATCTGTTTATCTTGCTGCCCTCGTTGCAACGCATCTGCTAGCCCTTGATACATATCTAGGGTGATAGCATTTTTCTTCTCAGGACGATTCAAACACAGTATTTGAATACCAGATTCTATATTTTCTGTTATCAGCTCACTCATGATGCCCCCTTGACCGGCAATTGAATGACTTGCTCTTCAACAAGTTTGGTTACCATTGGGCCGGTGTGCGACCAACCTTGGCAAGAATTAACCAATTTATTCAAAGCAAACGGCACTTGCTTTGGGTACTTTTTTCCCAAAGGTTGCCACATAGTTTGAAACGCCGTTGTCGCAACAACTGGTAAAAGCTCCAAAATATGAGTACACCCCTGTATGCCAGCTAACTCTGCTTTGATCCATTTGTTCCAGCCACCGCCAATGCGAGTACCTACCAATTTAGTGTAGATGTCACTGGCTTTAAAACAATTCGGGAATGGAAAATCTTTCATAGAGACACTGACACCTTTAATTAAAAAGGTGTCATCAAGAGTCAATGTTAAAGACATGTTATGGAGCAGGCTGCCTGCGGGTCGAGTGGTGCCCTCGTATTCACGAGTTGTATCATGGGCTTTCAGGTCTGTCATACTCGCTTCAACTTCCCAAAGGCCATCTTCACGTAGATAGCCTTTGCTTTCGATGCGACGACTGTGCATTAGAGTACGCTTCATCTGCCACCTCTTTTCCATTTAATAGAAGCTCAATCTAGGAAGACTTTTCTTCTCGCAGAGCTCTTCGCAGCACTTTACCTACGTTAGTTTTAGGAAGCTCAGTGCGTACTTCTATCTGTTTAGGAATTTTATAGGCGGCCAGTTTCTCTTTGCAGTAATCACGTAGTTCACCCAAATCCAGACTGCCAGACGCGTCTTTAAGCACAATAAAGACTTTAACGGCTTCACCTGTCTTATCATCCTCGACACCAATGGCGGCAGATTCCAACACCGCAGGGTGTGAAGAAACACAGTCTTCGATTTCTGTAGGATAAACATTAAAACCTGAAACAATGATCATATCCTTAGCACGATCAACAATCTCAAGGTAACCATCAGGATGTTGCATGGCAATGTCACCCGTAATAAGGAAGCCGTCTTGAGTCATAACTTCTTGGGTTGCTGACTCACGTTGCCAGTACCCCTTCATCACCTGGGGACCTTTAACACATAACATACCCGCTTCACCTTGAGGTAAGCTTTCACCATCACGCCCTTGGATTTTGATATCTGTCATTGCAACTGGCACACCAATGGTGCCGATGCGCTCTTTACCAACAGGGTTAAAGGACACAACAGGGGACGTCTCAGTAAGGCCGTAACCTTCGATAACCGTACAACCTGTTACCTTTTGCCACTCTTCAGCAGCTGCATGGGTCAAGGGCATACCGCCTGAACAGGTAAGCTTCATACTTGAAAAGTCTAGCGCACGAAAGTCTTCACGATTACAAAGGCCGACAAACAAGGTATTTAACCCAACAAAGCCGGTAAATTTCCAGTTCTTTAGCTCTTTTACAAAACCAGGCAAGTCTCTCGGATTTGGGATGAGTACAGAGTGCGCGCCACGCTCTAGTAGGGTAAGCCCATGAATTAAGAATGCATATATATGATACAAGGGCAACGGAGCAATGTAGGTTTCTTTCCCTTCTTCTACAATTTCGGTCAGCCTTGATCCGAGCTGATACATATTTGAAATGATATTCGCATGGGTCAGCATAGCCCCCTTCGCCACCCCTGTGGTACCGCCTGTATATTGAAGAACAGCAATGTGCTCAGGTTTCGCTAATACTGGGCTAACTTTATGCTTCATTCCCATGGTAAGTGCCTGGTTCAAAGAAATTGCACCATTAATTTGAAATGGCGGCACCATTTTTTTCACATGCTTAACAACGGAGTTAATGAGCAGGCGCTTTAGAGGTGGGTGAAAGTCTGCAATTTGAGTGACTATCACTTGCTTAATGGACGTTTTCGCAAGAATTTTTTCGACATTGCTTGCCATATTAGCAAATACGACTAGAGCTTTTGCGCCTGAATCGTTGAATTGATGCTCTAGCTCTTTTGGCGTGTACAAAGGATTGGTGTTTACAACGATCAAACCCGCTTTCATGGCGCCAAATAAAACAACAGGGTATTGCACCACATTAGGTAACTGTACTGCGATACGATCACCTGGCATTAGGTCTGTATGATTTTGCAAGTACGCGGCAAACTGATCCGATTTTTCGTTAACTTCTCGATAATTTAACGTTCGGCCAACGCTAGTAAAAGCAGGTAGATCCGCAAATTTTTGCACTGCTCGTTCAAGAATTTGTGTGATCGATTGATATTGATAGGGGTTCAATGACTCAGGAATATAACTACCCGCTTCTTTCGCTTCATTACTGGCTTGGCTCAAAGAAGTGTCTGTGGTCATAGTAAGCTCCAATTGTTTTTGTTATTCGGAGAACAGCGCTAAGACAAAAGCCCAATAGTTTACACTATCGGGCACTTGCGCCTATTTTAAATGGACAAACATACTTTCCTACTGAGGGAAAAGCTGAGTCAATTTAGTCGCTAGCATGATGTCTCCATCTGCCGTAATCTTACCTTGCATAAAGGCCGCCATGCCATCTAATTCACCACTCATGACACTTTTTAACGTTTCTAAACTCATTTCCAATGTCACTGTAGGGTCATCATGCTCGCCATCACCAAGTTCACAAGCACCGTCTTCAATGGCTAGGTAATAACTTTCACCGTCTTCCACATCAAATTGAAATACGGCTTCCATATCATCCGCTTCATCTGCGTCAAAACGTCCTAACATTTCTTCAAAAACTGCTTTTGTTGCACTCATAATTTATACCTTTTATTCGATTAATCTCTAAACAGACTTAGTACGCGTTTAGGCGTTCAAAAATACAAAGTTGTCTTCATCCATTGCTAGAAGGTTGTCTGCGCCTGACAACATGGCCTCAACATGCCCTTTCGTTCTTGGCAATAGGCGTTCGTAGTAGAAAGTCGCCGTTTGAAGTTTGGCGGTATAGAAGCCAGTCTCGGAACTGCCTTGGTCAAGCTTCTGTTGGGCCGTAATCGCCATACGCGCCCAAAAATAAGCCAAAACGACGTAGCCTGAATACATTAGATAATCCACTGATGCTGCACCGACTTCTTCTTTGTTGCGCATGGCCTTCATACCAATTTTCAGGGTGATATCACCCCATTCACTGTTCAGTTTATCCAGTTTGCTAATATAAGCCTTGGCAGCTTTATTACCTTTGTGCTCTTTACAGAACTTATGGATAATTTTTGTAAAACGACGAAGGGTAGCACCTTGAGTCATCAATACTTTTCGACCCAACAGGTCTAAAGCCTGAATACCTGTGGTACCTTCGTACAACATGGAAATTCGACAATCACGAACATTCTGTTCCATACCCCATTCTGCAATGTAGCCATGCCCGCCAAAAACTTGTAAACCTTGGTTAGCCGCTTCATAGCCTGTTTCTGTTAGGAAAGCTTTAGCAATAGGAGTAAGAAGCGACATGAGCTCGTCAGCCTCAGCTTTTTCGTCAGCCGAACCTTTTTTGGTGGTATCTACCAAGGTAGAGCAATAGTGAATCAATGCGCGACCACCTTCGGCAAAGGCTTTTTGAGTCAACAGCATACGGCGCACATCGGGGTGAACAATAATAGCGTCAGCGGCTTTTTCAGGAGATTTAGCCCCAGATAAAGCACGCATTTGCAAACGGTCTTTGGCGTAAGCTACCGAGTTTTGTAACGCCCATTCAGAATGAGCGAGTCCCTGCATTGCTGTTCCTAATCGTGCCGTATTCATAAAGGTAAACATGCAGTTCAAACCACGGTTGGCTTCGCCAATTAAGAAGCCTTTAGCACCGTCAAAATTCATCACACAGGTTGCGTTCCCGTGAATGCCCATTTTATGTTCAATCGAGCCACACGACACTTGGTTGCGGTCTGCCACTTCCCCTGCATCACTGACATTAAATTTAGGAACGATGAATAGAGAAATACCTTTAGTTCCTGCAGGAGCATCAGGCAGTCGAGCCAATACGATATGAACAATATTATCTGCCATGTCATGCTCACCAGCAGAAATAAAGATTTTTGTACCACTGATGGCATAGCTACCGTCAGCTTGTGGTTCTGCTTTGGTTTTAAGCATTCCAAGATCAGTACCACAATGAGGTTCAGTCAGACACATGGTGCCGGTCCACTCGCCCGATACAAGTTTGGTCAGGTAAGTTTGTTTTTGCTCTGGGGTGCCATGCAACTCTAAAGTGTTCATTGCGCCATGACTTAAGCCTGGGTACATTCCCCAAGACCAGTTGGCAGTAGACACCATTTCAGTGACCATCATACCTAAGGATTCAGGCAAACCTTGGCCACCCATTTCTTCTGGATGAGAAAGTGACGGCCAGCCACCTTCCACATATTGTTGATAGGCTTCTTTAAAACCATCTGGCGTGGTAACGACACCGTCGTTAAAAGTACAACCTTGTTGATCACCAACACGGTTTAGAGGCGACAACACTTTCTCTGAGAATTTCGCCCCTTCTTCCAAAATAGCCGCCACCATGTCTGGGGTAGCCTCTTCAGCACCAGGAAGAGAAGTATAATGGCTATAAATATCCAGCACTTCCTCGGTGACAAATTTAATATCGCGCAGTGGCGCTTTATACTCAGGCATGACCTTTGACCTCTTTGTTGTTTTTATAGGAAACGACTTTCCAATAAGTCTGTTCTGTATCAACAAGATTCGGTCAAAAGCACATTTGTCTCAATAACAAAAGGCTCCAAGATTAATGACAAAATTCACCAAGTAAGTTAACACCTATTATTGAGCAAGGGATAATTTGGTCATTTTATGCTAGGTGCCCTCTCTATCGAGTCCTGTATACCAAGGGGCTTGTTCTGCTCCAATTACCTCTAAACGACTATTTTTCGACCATTGAGCCACATGGGCCCACTGATTGCTTGAGGAAAAATTCACAAAAAGGGCTTGTTTTTCATTTAACGCAAAAGCGCCTTTCACACGATAACAACCCGCTTGGTTTTGTAACGATTCCAGTCTTGTTTTCACACTTTCCTCGTCAAAATAATAGGAGTCTGGCCAGCTCCAACCTATTACTCGCATGCCGTCTTGACACTTCTGGTATTGGCTTAATAGTCTTTTAGGCTGGTCACTAACTGGATCATAGTACTTTATGACAGCTGTAGACTGATGGTCATGATGGTCATGATGGTCATGATGGTCATGATGGTCATGATGGTCATGATGGTCATGATGGTCATGATGGTCATGATGGTCATGATGGTCATGATGGTCATGATGCACAGCAAGCTGCTGGGTGTCGAACTGGTCAAGCTGCATTTCGCTCATGCTAGACACCAAACGCTTCTTGGACTCTTCAACTAAGGTTCGAATGACTTGCCAGTCTTGCGCTGTATACTTGTCCGTATGGCTTGCCACAATCACATCAGACACCTTAATTTGGTCCTGAAAAATCGGATGTTCTGTATAACGTATATCTCCTAGAGATCGAGCGTCCAACACGCAAATAGGGTCAGTAATGAACAATACCTGTTGATAATGCTTAGCCTGTAAGTTTTCTAAGATTTGCTTAGGGTGTCCTAACCCAGAAGGCTCAATGATGATTCGATCTGGGTTGTGCTGCCGTATCAGCTGATTCAAGCCCTGTTCAAAAGCCGCTGCAGTCACACAACAGACGCAACCACCAGCCACTTCTTTAATTAACACATCTTGCTGTGGCATGACTGCATTTAACAAAGCGCCATCCAAACCAATTTCACCAAACTCATTAACCAATACGGCCCACTTTTCATAAGCGGGCGCTTGGTTTAATAATTGACGAATTAACGTGGTTTTACCCGCCCCTAAAAAGCCGGTAACCATAGATAACTTAATACCCTGAAAGCGCATTCACCCCACCCAATTTCATAAAATCACATCAAATAACTAAAAAGTGTAGGCTAAAGTAACACTGGTTATAGCGTCCGTTTTTGCGTTGCCTTCACTCACCTTGGTGTTATGAGTCACACTGTAAGCAGCCTTCATACTCAAATCATCGCGAATATTAGCACTAATTGCCGTTTCAGACTTAAATTGGGTGTTTTTATCGCTCTCTAAAGCCGCTTCTGTACTAAAAAACTGACTGAATTTAGCTCGCCGACTTAAGTGATAAAGGTAATCTGTGGAAATATGTACAATGGCAGATTCATCTTTTTCACCCGTATCTGTTTTGCTAAAAGAATAACCGGGACCCACACTGTACTTGAGAAGGGATTTTTCGTCTTCATATGCCCTTGCCGAGTAACCCACAGACACGGTACTTTGATAGTCAAAGCCACTGAGCCTGTCGTCCGTATAGGACCCATAAACAAACAATGACGTATGTTCTTCACTTAATTTGTAGTCACTTTGGGCTGAGACAAACACTCTTTGGGCAGTATCCTCACTGACCCCGTTATACTCACTTTCTTTATATAGCGTATCGAGCTGATACTTATTACGCCAAGAGGCAAAGTCCTGATTGATGGTCGCCTTCGCCTTTAAAGCCGTACTGTCGGTATTGCCCGACGTGGCAATAATGCCAAGTTCAAGTTCAGTATGTAAGGGGTCTAGTTTTCCTGGCGGTCCTGCTGCGTGTAAGACAGGTACAGCACAAATTAGAATGCCGTAAGCCCATATTTTACCTAGTTTCATCATATCTCCCATTGAATTAATAGAAGACGATCTATGGTTATCCGCTAAGGCGGTGAATCGCCTTCCAGCCGTACATAAGCTGAAAGGTATTTTCACATTGATAAGAAAGGATCTCAGTCAACTTTCGGTTTGGGAACTGAAAACTATTTGACAGAAATAAGTAGACGCATGGTATGAAGAAAAAACAGGGCAGAACCAGGTTATGGCTCCACCCATAGTTTTTTATTTAATCAACCAGTACTGGTAAAGTTATTTTAACCAACAAGCCGCCCAACTGGCTCTTTTGCGCTTCAATTGTGCCGTTATGCTGCTTAATCGCACCCTCGGTGATAGACAAACCTAATCCTGTTCCACCCGAGTGCCGATCTCGAGCAGTAGAAACTCGGTAAAACGGTCGAAATATAGCTGACAATTCTTCTTGAGGAACACCTTCACCGTTATCCTCAACAATCACCTCAACCCTGTGTTTACTTTCATTGAAGCTGACCTTAATGCAATCTTTGCTGTAGCAAATAGCATTGCGGACAATATTTTCTAGCGCACTCATTAATAATTGTGGGTGACAGGCTATGCGCCGATTAGGGACAGACGAGTAAGTTAACGCCTTACCCATTTGTTCCGCCTCAAACTGGGAGTCATCTAATAGAGGTTCCCATAAGCTTACCAAAGGTTGTGTCTCAAACTGCTGATGGCTGTCCACCTGCATTCTAGAGAGCTCTAATAGCTTACCTATCATTTGCTCTAAGCGTTGGGCTTCAGTATCAATTCTAGTCAACTCTAGACTTTCACCTTGCTTTCTCGCAGCCAAGGACTGAGCCATACGCAGCCGTGTTAATGGTGAGCGCAGTTCATGTGAAATGTCTGATAATAACCTTTGCTGGCGAGAAATCATTTGATTAACGGCTTCCACCATCTGGTTAAAACTGGCACCCGCTTGACGAAATTCTGAGGAACCCTGTTCCAAGCTAGGGTCCATTTTAAACTCACCTCGGGAAACTCGCTGCGCAGCTTTTTCAAGGCGCCTTGCGGGTTGGCTTAGCGCCCATGCCAACCATAATAAAAGCGGCGTACTGATCAGCATCACCAGCAAAATCATTTGTATTGGCCTATCAAACAACTGACCAATTAAATAGAAAGTGCCACTATGCTTACGGCCTGCATAAAACAGCAACTCTTGCTCTGCTAGACGAATCGGAACAGGACCGGCCACTAAAAAACTACCGTATAAGCGCTGTTTAGGCTCTCGGTCTTGGTCAATCGTGGTGACGAAGTTCCTCATCACTTTATAGGCAAAGTCTTTATTTCGCTTAGCCAGTAGAATATCCCCGTCTAAATTCGTCAGAAAAAACTTGGGCTGCTCTTTTCTTCTCGGGTCGTCTTTTCGACGTTTAAAAGGCTCTTCGAACCATTGCAGGATGTGCGTAAAGTCTTGCTGATCTTCAAAACGGCGTTCTATATGATCACGAACACCTTCGATTTCACGCAGTTGCCCCTCAGAAATCGGTTTTGACTTTCTTGGATCTAAATGTGCTAGCAGCATAATTGCTAGCATTACCAATAGGATAGTCAGCCAAAAAATAGCAAAAATTCGACCGTACAAACTGGTAATTTTAGGTAACCCTATCATAGCCCTTCTACCATCATGTAGCCGCGCCCTCTCAAGGTTTTAATACGCGCTTTACCATCAGCCCAGTCAGGTAGTTTTTTCCGCAAATTGGAAACATGCATGTCTACTGCTCGATCAAATGCCGCCAAGCGTTTACCTAACACCTCTAAGCTCAAAGTTTCTTTCGTTATAACTTGGCCAACGTGACCAGTGAAGTGCAATAACATGGCAAATTCGGTACTGGTTAAGTCTAGTAGTTGACCGTTACAATAAGCTTCTAGCTTGCCCGGATACAAACGCAGGTCTAGGTATTCTACACAGTCGCCTTTTTCTTGTTCCCGTGTTGACGTCGCCTCTTGGGTAATCTGACTGCGGCGCAAGATTGCTCTGACTCTAGCCAGCAACTCTCTATCACTAAAAGGCTTAGGTAAATAATCATCCGCCCCCAGTTCAAGGCCAATCACTCGATCCACTTCTTCTCCTTTAGCCGTTAACATAAGCACAGGAGTCTGTCGGGTTTCTCGTAAGCGCTTCAAAGTATCAAAACCATTGAGTTTGGGCATCATGACATCAAGCAAAATCAAATCAATGTCATCAGTGACTAATGCCAAGCCTTCTTCACCATTTGCAGCCACTGAGACCTGATAGCCCTCGTACTCTAGGACTTCTTTCAATAACTCAGTTAACTCATTGTCATCGTCAACAATAAGAATCTTGGACATTCTATCTTCTCCGTTTTCATTATCTGTAGGTATTTTAACGGCAAATTACTTTGTTTGAGGTGACTTTACGTTACTTTACCCTGCCAAGACACCAGTTTACCTAACAAACGCTAAGATGTTTTCCATCGAGTGAGGCGTTCTCTCACTTAACTTAAAAAGTAAACCAAAGAGGAAAATCAAATGAACATTTCAAAGAAACTACTTTTAGCCGCTGTTGTATTACCTCTATCTTTAGGATCTGCCTCATCTTTCGCTTTTGGCGGAAAGGATCATGACAAAGGCCGTGACCGTGCTCCAATGCTGGTGGATATGCATTTACTTAAAAAACTGGATTTAACTGACGAACAAAAAGACGAATTAAAAGAGCTACGTGCTGAGAAGAAAGAGCAGCGTAAGGAAATGCGTCAAGAGCGTCGTCGCGGCAATCCAGAAGACATGAAACAACAACATCAAATGCTACAAGAACTTCTTTTTGCAGACAGCTTTGATGAAGCTAAAGCGCAAGAATTCGCCCTTAAAATGAGCCAAAAACATGCGGATCGTGAAGTTAAACGCCTGAAAGAGGCACACCGAATTCTTAGCATTTTAACACCTGAGCAAAAGCAGGAGCTGCAAGAGCTACAAAAAGAAAGAGCAGAAAAACGTGCTGAAAAAATGCGTGAGCGTATGGAAGAAAGAGACGCTTAAGCTCTTACTCTAGTTTAAGTTTGTTTAAAAGCACTGCCACTTAGGTAGTGCTTTTTTATTCCATTCAACTATAAAGCTCTATTTATCTTGAAAAGAATGACAAAGCCACGTATTAAATAAGACACATTTTTATCGATTGGTGATTCCATTGTCATTTCAAGCAAAACTACACGCAGCTCATCTTGAACTTGAGGCAAAAAACGTCTGGCGCTCTAACTATCAGCCTCCCATGTACAGTCTATTAAGACTCGTTGGTATTAAGGTCCCACCCCCTTATTACGTGGGCTTTCATATCAATGCTCTTGTCTCCTTTCTGTATCTCACAAGCATCATGCTAATCGTTTTTAGTTTAGGGCAAGATGCGAGCATCCAAGCTGCTTTTGATAAATCCCTAGTATGGGGATTTGCCTATGGCATCTTCATGGGTATTTTTTATAAAATTCGTAGCCACAAACTTCAGCTCACAGCTTGGGATAAACTAGCTTAAGCACTTATTTTAGTTATAAAAAAAGGCAAGATGACTTCATCTTGCCTTTTCTCTATTCGCCTGTTTTAGGCAATTTTAACCAACCAGTTGTGCTTATCTTCTGCACGTCCCCACTGGATATCATTTAACGCTTGACGAAGTTTGTCTGTAATAGGTCCTGGCTCACCATTACCTACTTGATACTCCTGCCCTTTATGAATAAAAGTACCTACAGAGGTTAATACCGCTGCCGTGCCTGACAGAGCCGCTTCCACGCCTGGTTTCGCTGCGCGCTCTAATAGTTCTTCAACAGTGATGTCACGCTCAGACACTGTCATGCCCAAATCTGCCGCCAAAGTCAAAATACTTGAACGAGTCACACCATGTAGGAAACTAGTATCAAGCCCTTTAGTAATGATTTCATTTCCGTCAATCAGCAAGAAGTTAGCAGCTCCCGTTTCTTGTACATCGCCGTTTGGACAAAATAACACTTGATCGGCTTGTACTTCGTTTCTCGCTTGACTAATTGGCCCTAGGGCACTGGCGTAATTACCACCACTTTTAATCATTCCCATGTGCGGTGCACAACGCATGCCTTCTTCATCAAGTAACAGGCGTAAGGCCTTTGCGCCACCTGTGAAGTAGTCACCAACAGGCGACAATAAAACGTACAAGAGTGAGTCCGTCGTTGGAGCTGCGGCTTTACCAATCGCCGCTTCTGTTCCAATGTGCGTAGGACGAATGTACATTGAGCCTGGTGGCGCTGGTACATCTGCTGCATATTCAAGCACTGCATCTTTGATCATTTGTGCAACTTGCTCTTCATTTACTTCTGGTAGCGACAACAAACGGCTGCTTTGAGCAAAGCGCTTAATATTTTGATCCATTCTGAAGACATGGACACTACCGTCTTCATGGCGAAAAGCTTTTAGCCCTTCAAAACAAGTACTAGAGTAATGCAACACGTGGGCACCTGGGTGCATCTGAATGCTATCAGAAGACACCATTTCAGCTTTGCTCCATTGGTTGTTTTCAAAACGTGTCAGTGCCATTTTAGGCATAAAAACGCTACCAAAAGCCGCCATTATTATTTCCTATTTTATTACTATGTTGATAAGCGGGAATCACTAAGCCTTCACTCCACAGTGGTGTGGCTGAATGTAAGGTACAGTTAAGTAGGCATTCAATGAATTCTCACCAGAAAATGGAAACTGCCTTTCTTAGTACTGTCTTGTTCTCCTTTATATGGGAGACAAATCAACAGTGCGGTTGAAGAAGCAATTTATTATTAAGATACTACCTGCAAGACAAGATACGCTCAATAACCAAACGTAAAAAACTCACCCCTCATGCAGTACAACTCTGTCTCCACCATTTCGTTTAGATAAGTACATGGCGTCATCGGCTAATTGAATCAACTGCTGGCAGTTATCACCGTGTAAAGGCGCTAGTGATATACCAATACTGACGCATACTTGTAACGTTAACCCTGCCACAAAAAACGGCTCAGACAACCCCTGACAAATTTTGTCTGCCACTAAAAGAGCATCATCCTCGTGGCTAAGTCGATTCAAAACGATCAGAAACTCATCTCCCCCTAACCGCCCTGCTGTGTCTGAACGCCTTACCAAAGCGATCAATCGTTCGCCTATAGCGCTAAGTAATTGATCCCCGATGGTGTGACCATGTAAATCATTAATGGTTTTAAAACCGTCCAGATCGATAAAGAGCACGCCACACAAGCTTCTTTCATGAACAGCATTGTGAACAGCGGTTTGCAATCGTTCCAGTAGCAAATTTCGATTGGGCAACCCGGTGAGAGTATCATGACCAGCCGCATGCAAAAGCGCCGCTTCCATTTGCTTTCTTTCAGTAATGTCATGGGCAACGGCAATGCGCATTTGATGTTTTTCTGACCATCTTACAGACCATAAAACATCAACTATTTTACCATCTTTACGCACCCAACGGTTTTCAAAACGTGGCACGGATTGCCCTGCCAATAACTTATCGACCACTTTTAACGTTTTTATTTCATCACTAGGGTAGATAAAACGTCGCATAGACGTGCCAATTACCTCATCCGCACGATAGCCAAACATATGTTCAAAAGCGGCGCTAACAAAAACAAATTTATCATGCTGGTCGACCACACACACAGCGTCTAACATGAGCTCTAATACGTCAGCAAGCTCGATATCTATACCCTTTTCGTTCATCCTTACGAAAACCCTAAAATGTATTTAAAATAAACGCTCGAAGCGGAACCGGCACGAGCCTACGAGTAAAAGAGTAAATAGGTTAACCAAGAGAGAAGTGCAGCGCTATGCAACAACAAAATGCGTCGCTGAGTTGTTTGAAATGTCGCTTTTCTCGTTTTATGTCGGAACCATCTTTGGGCTAGCATAGCGCCAAGCCATCCTCCGAGTAAAGACAAGAGATGCAATTTTGACTCTGGCAGTCGTTGCCAGCCACGTTGTGCTGCTACTTTATCGAAACCGTAACAACCAATACAAAATAGATTCAGGCACAGTAAGTAAATGAATACCAATCCTATACCTGTACCAAAGTAAAAAATCATGGTCACAACTAAATACGCACTAAAAAGGCTTAGTCACCAGAAATGCGGCTTCCCACTGCCGAGTTTTGGTCTTTATACTTTGCATTTTCACGTTTGTTATATGGGCGCTCGGCTGGCCCAGACAAGGTCTCAAAATTGATCGCCCCTATGGTCATCCCTGGGCTAAGCGCAATCGGCAACTTGCCGCCATTAAGGAATTCCAGAACGATGCCGCCACTCCAACCTGGGTCAATTCGATGAGCTGTTACATGCACCATCAAACCTAGTCTAGCCAATGAAGAGCGACCATCCAGCCAGCCTACCAAATCATCTGGCACAGTGACCGATTCTTTTGTCACCCCTAGTACTAACTCTCCAGGATGAATAAAAAAAGGATCCCCGTCTGGCACGAGTATTTCATCACTCATTACAGACTCAATGACCTTACTAAGATCATCTTTGGAGCTGCTTAAATCTAAGTAAGGAGCAGGGTGGCCTTGAAACACTCGAAATGAGTTTCCTAACCTTAAATCCACAGACACACCACTAATGACACTGTTATCTGGACGAGGCTCTATTTGGATTCGCCCTTCATTTAAAGCAGCAATGATGTCTCGGTCACACAAACGCATTTTTATTCCTTAATCGTCACTCATACCAATTGTTGGCATTACAAATTGCTTATCTTGCTGGTTGGCAAGAGTAGCACCAAGTTGACGAGCAATCGACTGATAAATGTTCGCCACATCACCACCCGCTTCACTGATCACAATGGGTAAACCTGCATCACTCTGTTCGCGAATTGCTAAACTAAGAGGCAACTTGCCAAGTACATTGACCTGGTACTCTTTGGCAAGGCTAGCGCCGCCAGCATCACCAAAAATAGCTTCTTGGTGACCGCAATTAGAACAAATGTGCGTTGACATATTTTCTACGACGCCTAACACAGGAATCTTTACCTTATTGAACATTTCAATGCCTCGGCGAGCGTCTAGTAAGGCGATATCTTGTGGCGTAGTAACAATCACAGCCCCCACTACCGGTACTTTTTGAGCAAGCGTGAGCTGAATATCTCCAGTTCCTGGCGGCATATCAATAAAGAGGTAATCCAAATCGTCCCAATCTGTTTGAGTGAGTATTTGCATCATAGCGCCTGTAACCATAGGTCCACGCCAAGCAACCGGAGTGTCCTTGGTTGTTAAGAAGGCCATGGACATCACCTGCACACCGTGAGCCATTGGCGGAATAAAGTGCTTTTCTTCACGCACTTGCGGTCGAGTGTCTTCCGCAAAGCCCATCATAATACCTTGGCTTGGCCCGTATATGTCTGCATCCAATATACCAACTTTAGCGCCTTCTTGAGCCATCGCTAGAGCCAGGTTTACGGTTGTGGTCGATTTACCGACACCACCTTTACCAGACGCCACCGCAATGATGTTCTTCACTCCTTTTAAGCCCGCAATACTGCCTTGGGTGGCGTATTGCACAACCGTGTGATGGATTTCCAACATTAATTCACGTGGATCGTTTAATAAGGTTGAAATTTGTTCAGCTAAGTTTGCTTTTTGCTGCTGCGCTGGGTAGCCAAGGTTCAACGTAATGTGTAACCGCGACGAATCACTTACTACTTGCCAAACCTCACCATAGTCATGCCCTGTGTTGACATCGACAAGCGTTTTTAATTGCGCCAAAATTTGGCTATCTGTTTGCATGGCTTTATCCTCGCTGGCAGACCTCTTACCCATAACATGAGGTTTGGTCGCACATATATTTTGAAATTACCTGCAAGTGTGGGGGCAAATTACGGAAAAGCAAGTCTAATGCTTGCACACAAATCAATGGCACTTATAATTACGCCTTTCATAATACTACTGGCCATCACCCTACTGACCTTAACACAAACATTAGGGATGGCTTTACATTCGATGATTAGATTTCCACAGGCTTTTTCTAATGGCAAATACGCAACGCAAAATACTCGTCACCAGCGCTCTTCCTTATGCTAATGGTTCAATCCATCTAGGACACATGCTGGAACATATCCAAACAGATATTTGGGTGCGTTTTCAAAAAATGCGTGGCCACCTATGTACTGCTGTGTGTGCCGATGATGCACATGGTACTGCCATTATGATTAAGGCCGCACAAAACGGCATTTCTCCTGAAGAACTCATCGAAGGTGTGCGCCAGGAGCACATGACGGATTTTAACGATTTTCTGATTGGCTACGACAATTACCATTCGACCCATTCAAAAGAAAACTTAGAAATTTCTAGCTCAATTTACAAAGCCATTAAAGCGAACGACAAAATCTCGGTCCGCTCCATCGTACAGGCTTATGATCCAGAGAAAGAAATGTTCTTGGCTGATCGCTTTGTAAAAGGCACCTGTCCAAAATGTAAGGCTGAAGACCAATACGGCGATAACTGTGAAGTCTGCTCAGCGACATACACACCAATGGAAATGATCAACCCACGCTCCGTGTATACTGGCGCCACTCCGATCGAAAAAGAGTCCGAGCACTATTTCTTCAAACTGCCTGAATTTCAAGACTTTTTGGCTAAATGGACACGTAGCGGTACGTTACAAGATCAAGTAGCTAACAAACTATCTGAATGGCTTGATTCTGGTTTGCAAGAATGGGACATCAGCCGGGACGCTCCTTACTTTGGCTTCGAAATCCCAGACGCACCTGGCAAGTATTTTTATGTGTGGCTAGATGCGCCTATTGGTTACATGGCAAGCTTTAAAAATCTATGCGACCGCACTGAAGGACTAAACTTCGACGACTACTGGGCCAAAGATTCAGATGCTGAGCTATATCACTTTATTGGTAAAGACATCATCAACTTCCACGCGTTATTCTGGCCTGCCATGCTGCATTGTGCAGGTTACCGTACACCGACAGGTGTTAACGCTCACGGCTATGTAACGGTGAATGGGGCAAAAATGTCCAAGTCGCGCGGCACCTTTATTAAAGCACGCACCTACCTAAACCACCTTGACCCACAGTACTTACGCTACTATTTTGCCGCTAAATTAAACGCAAGCGTGGATGATATTGATTTAAATCTTGAAGACTTTGTTCAACGAGTAAACTCCGACGTGGTCGGCAAAGTGGTCAATATTGCTAGCCGTACAGCCAGCTTCATCAATAAAAAGTTTGATGGTCAACTCGCTCCTGTTGCCTCTGAAGAAAACATGATTGAAAGTTTTATTCAGGCCGGTGAGCAAATTTCCGAATACTACGAAAATCGCGAGTACGGCAAAGCAATTCGTGAAATCATGCGTCTTGCGGATATTGCTAATACTTATATAGCTGACCAAGCTCCATGGGTGCTTGCCAAAGATGAAGCCACATTACCTAAAGTTCAAGAAGTATGCTCTGTAGCACTGAACCTATTCAGCATATTGGCAACCTATTTGAAACCGGTTATGCCAAATATGGTGGCAGACGCCGAGGCTTTCTTAAACAAAGAACTCACTTGGGATAACCGTACTCAGCTGCTGTTTGGCACACAAGTTAATAAGTTCAAAGCTTTAATGGGGCGAATTGAGCCTAAACAAATCGAAGCGATGGTAGAAGAAAGCAGGAGTGAGGCGGAAGCCGCTAGCCAACAAGCGGCTCAATTGTCAGAACCTGAAAGCGAGCTTGGCAAAGATCCGATTGCAGAAGAGATTCAATTTGATGATTTTGCCAAGGTTGACCTTCGTATCGCCCTAATTGTAAAAGCTGAACACGTAGAAAAAGCAAACAAACTACTCAAGCTGACCCTAGATTTGGGTGGGGAAACTCGTACGGTTTTCTCTGGTATAAAATCCGCTTATAAGCCGGAAGACCTAGAAGGAAAACTTACTGTGATGGTCGCTAACTTAGCGCCACGTAAAATGAAATTTGGCTTATCGGAAGGAATGGTGCTAGCAGCGGGCCCTGGCGGTGAGGATATTTACCTACTTGAGCCACACGCAGGTGCAAAACCAGGCCAAAGAGTCATGTAGTAAAAACCAATACCACTGGCCTTCATATAAGTAAGACCAGTGGTATCGACAAAGAACATTGAGTGAGGTTATATAATCTCTACTTATTACATATATTCTAAATTAAACTAAACAAGCGTACTGTTTACTCTTGTTAGTTATAAGCAACTTGCTATAGTTACGCTGCTTAACAAACCTATCTGAACTCTTAAACTAGACCGTGAATTTTCAACTTTGGACGTGGAATGACTGATTACCTTCTCATACTGGTTAGCACCATTTTGGTGAATAACTTTGTATTGGTACAATTTCTAGGGCTTTGTCCTTTTATGGGTGTTTCTGGCAAGCTAGAGACCTCTATTGGCATGGCTATGGCCACGACCTTTGTATTAACTTTGTCCAGTTTATGTAGTTACTTAACCTTTACTTATATCCTGCAACCGTTTGGATTAGAGTATCTGCAAACTATCTCCTTCATATTAGTGATTGCGGTTGTGGTGCAATTTACCGAAATGGTTGTGCGAAAAACCAGCCCTTTACTGTATCGGGTGCTGGGGATTTTCTTACCCCTTATTACCACCAACTGTGCTGTTTTAGGGGTAGCACTACAAAATATCAGTAAACAGAACGGCTTTGTTGAGTCCATTTTATACGGCTTTGGTGCCGCGGTTGGCTTCTCATTCGTGCTAATTTTATTTGCTGCCATGCGTGAACGCATTAATGTGGCAGACGTACCGACGGTCTTCCGCGGTTCAGCAATTGGCATGGTAACGGCTGGCCTAATGGCACTGGCTTTCATGGGCTTCACTGCTCTAGTACAAATTTAGGAGGCCCTATGATTACTGTACTTCTCGCCATAGGTGTTTTACTCCTGCTCGCTCTTATTTTTGGTGCCATTCTAGGCTATGCCAATGTCCGCTTTCACGTAGAAGGTGACCCTATCGTTGATCAGATCGACGCCTTACTACCGCAAACTCAGTGTGGTCAGTGTGGTCACCCAGGATGCCGCCCTTACGCGGAAGCCATCGCTAATGGCGAAGCGATTAACCACTGCCCTCCTGGAGGCCAGACAACCATCCAGGCACTGGCTGACCTGTTGGATGTGGAAGCCATTCCACTCGATGGCGACCACGGTGAAGAAACGGCTAAACGTGTTGCCGTGATTCGAGAAGACGAATGTATTGGTTGCACAAAATGCATTCAAGCCTGCCCCGTAGATGCCATTCTTGGCGCAGCAAAACAAATGCACACTGTTATTTCTGACGAATGCACAGGCTGTGACCTGTGTGTTGAGCCTTGTCCGGTAGATTGTATTGATATGGTAGAAGTTGGCGTTACCTCTAAAACTTGGTCTTGGGATAAGCCCCAAGGCATAGCTTCCCGTGCTGGCAACATTATCGCCACAGACCGCTCTGCGGAGGTAATTCACTAATGCAAAGCGCACAAGTTTTCTCTTTTCATGGTGGCATTCACCCACCAGAGAACAAAGCCCAATCTCTACAATTGCCATTAGGTCGACCTAGCCTACCCGCTGAGCTCGTACTTCCCCTTGGGCAACACATTGGTCAAAACTCTCGTGTGATCGTAGCGCCTGGTGAACAAGTGTTAAAAGGCCAAACGATTGCCATTAACAATGGCTTTCTGAGCAGCTTTTTACACGCGCCGACCTCTGGCACAATTCAAGCCATCGAAGAGCGCCCTATTGCACACCCATCTGGTCTTTCAGATCAATGCATCATCCTCGTTCCTGATGGCCAAGACGCTTGGCAAGAACGCTCTCCATTAACCGATTGGCAGCACCTGCCTCACATGGACGTTCTTACTTATCTGGGAGAAATGGGCATTGTCGGCATGGGTGGGGCTGGTTTTCCTACTCAAGTAAAGCTACAAGGCGCCCATAAACACACGATCAAGCATTTCATTATTAATGCCGCAGAGTGTGAACCTTACATAACTGCCGACGACATGCTGATCCGCGAAAAGACCGAACAATTGGTCTTAGGCATCGAAGTACTACAACACTTGGTTCAAGCGGAACGAGTCGTCATTGGCATAGAAGACAATAAACCCACTGCCATTGAAGCGTTAAAGAAAACACTTACCCTGCGCAATAGCAATATTCAACTTGCCGTTGTACCGACTAAGTACCCTTCAGGTGGTGAAAAGCAATTAATTCAATTGCTTACTGGGCTAGAAGTACCAAGCGGTCAGTATCCAGCCGATGTTGGCGTTTTATGTCAAAACGTTGGTACTTGTGTCGCTGTGCACGACGCCATTTTTTTGGGACAGCCATTAATTTCCCGCTTCACCACCCTAACGGGGGATGCATTACAAGCGCCGCAAAACGTAGAAGTCTTATTAGGCACCCCTATCCATCACTTACTTGATTACGCGAGTGCCGAACAAACCCGTATTCAGCGTTTGATTATGGGTGGCCCTATGATGGGCTTTACCCTAGACAATCAAGAGTCTCCCATTGTAAAAACCAGTAACTGCATTCTTGCCGCGAGTGCAGAGGAGTTACCTGAACCGGAACCAGAGCAAGCCTGCATCCGTTGCGGTATGTGTGAACAAGCCTGCCCTGCTAGCCTTCTTCCACAACAACTTTTGTGGTTTAGTAAGAGCCAAGAGCTTGAAAAAGCAGAGCACTACAATTTATTCGACTGCATTGAATGTGGTGCTTGCTCTTATGTTTGCCCAAGCAGCATCCCATTAGTGCAGTATTACCGCCACTCAAAAAGCGCCATTCGCGAAAACCGTGAAGCGACACTCAAATCTGACATAGCCAAACAACGCTTTGAAGCTCGAAAAGCACGCCAAGAAGCAGAAATTGCTGAAAAAGAAGCGAAGCGTATTGCTCGCCAGCAAGCCGCGAATAAGAGTGCAGAAAAACCAGCTGAGAAGAAAAAAGCCAAACCGGCTCCTAACCCAACGGCAACCCCCGTTAACGAAGACACTAAAAAGCTAAAAGTCGATATTGCCATTGCTAAGACCAAGCTTAAAAAGCTTGAGAAACAACTTCTTACAGCGCAAGAAAGTGAGCATGTCGAAGACATTAAGGCATTGGAATTACAGGTTAACGAATCGAAGAAACAACTGGCCCAGTTGGAAGAAGAACTAGCCAAACTAACACCTAGCGCTGAGAAGCCCACCAGTGCGGCTCAAACCTCTTCTAAACCCGCTGTGAACGAGGCTTTCAAAAAGGCCAAAGTGGATGTTGCGCTACTGGGCGTGAAGCTCAAAAAACTCAGCAAACAAGCGGAACAGGCACCAGAAGATGCTAGCTTGCAGAAACAGGTAAATGAATTACAAACAGAACTGGATAAAGCCCAACAACGTTTGCAAGAACTAACACCTCAAGAAAGTCAGGCGCAAACAGCGCCTACTGGTGGCAACAATCAGGATGCCCTAAAGAAATTAAAAATTGATGCAGCAATAGCAAAAGCAGCCGTTAAAAAAGTAGAAAAAGCCGTTAAGAAGGCCGAAGAAATCCAGTCTCCAGAGCTTGCGACGCTACGCCAGCAGCTAAAAGAGGCCCAACAAAGAGCGGCAGACTTAGACAAAGCATTAACTCAACCGAACCTTGAGCAAGCTGAGAGCGCTCAGAGTCAAACCAAGCCAACTGAGGACCCAGAGGCAGTTAAAAAACGCAAAGTTGATCTCGCTATTGCTAAAGCAGGCATAAAAAAAGCCGAGAAAAATATCGCCTTGCTTAAAGAACAGGGTCAAAACGACGAACAAATTGCGACATCCGAATGGCCCGCCAAATTAGCGCAAGCACAGTCTAAACTGGCCGAACTAGAAGCAGGCAGCCAAACGGTACCAGCCCCAACTAAAGCTGAGCCTGCAGAGGTAAAACCAGCTGGCAAAGACGCTGGGAAGAAGCTAAAAATTGACCTTGCAGTCGCTAAAGCGAGCATTAAAAAAGCCGAGAAAAATATCGCTTTGCTTAAAGAACAGGGTCAAAACGACGAACAAATTGCAACGTCCGAATGGCCCGCCAAACTAGCACAAGCACAGTCCAAACTGGCTGAACTAGAAGCTGGCAACCAAACGGCGCCTGCCCCAACTAAAGCTGAGCCTGCAGAGGCAACACTAGCCGACAAAGACGCCCAGAAGAAGCTAAAAATTGACCTTGCAGTTGCTAAAGCAGGCATTAAAAAAGCCGAGAAAAATATCGCTTTGCTTAAAGAACAGGGTCAAAACGAGGAACAAATTGCGGCGTCCGAATGGCCCGCAAAATTAGCGCAAGCACAGTCTAAACTGGCTGAGCTGGAAGCTGGCACCCAAACGGCACCAGCTCCAACTAAAGCTGAGCCAGCAGAGACAAAACCAGCCGACAAAGACGCCGAGAAGAAACTAAAAATTGATCTTGCGATCGCCAAAGCCAGCATAAAAAAAGCTGAAAAGAATATCGCGCTATTGAAAGAGCAAGGTCATGACGAAGCACACATTGAGGCATCTCAATGGCCTGAAAAACTTGCCGAGGCGCAAGCTAAGCTTGCCCAGTTGACACAGTCTAAAGAGAATTAAAAGATGGCATTATTACGCATTACCTCACCTCATACCCAGCGCCCAGGACAGCGCACCGCTTGGGTTATGCAGATGGTTATTTTAGCCACCTTACCTGGCATTTTAATGCAGACTTGGCTGTATGGATGGGGAACCGCCATTAATCTTATGATTGCTTGCCTCACAGCCCTGGTAAGTGAAGCCGCCATACTAGCCATTCGTAAACGTAATGTGCGCTTCTTTATTAAAGACTACAGCGCTCTGCTAACGGCAGTACTGCTGGGTATCGCCCTACCACCAAGTGTGCCTTGGTGGGTTACTGTTACAGCAGTGGCCTTTGCTATTATCTTTGCTAAGCAACTATACGGTGGCTTAGGGAACAACCCCTTTAACCCAGCCATGGTTGGCTATGCTATTGTGCTTGTCTCTTTCCCTGTTCCCATGAGCCAATGGGTGGGTGTTAGTGACATTGTCAGCGCTGCGGATAGCTTATCTTTTGGACAAAGCCTACAAGCAATTTTTGGTCAGCTCCCTGTTATTGACAGCTACACCATGGCCACCCCATTAGACGGTTTTAAGAACAAGGACTTACTGGACAGTCAAAGCGCTTTTTCTACCCTTGAGGCTCTTCAGCCCAGTAGCCTTAACGCTTGGCTTATGGTCAATACTGCTTATCTTATTGGTGGCTTAGGTTTATTGTATTTTCGCATTATTACTTGGCACACTCCGGTAGCCCTATTATCGGCTCTGGCGGTCATGGCGGGTATCTTTTACGCCATTTCACCTGATCAAGCTGCTAGCCCACTATTTCATTTAACGACTGGAGCGGCCATGTTTGGGGCATTTTTTATTGCCACAGACCCGGTTTCTTCATGCACCAGTAACAAAGGAAAACTGTTTTATGGCGCGGGTATCGGCATTTTGATTTACATCATTCGCGCTTGGGGCGGCTACCCTGATGGCGTCGCCTTTGCCGTTTTACTAATGAACTTTGCCGCTCCATTCATTGACTACTACACCCAACCTAGAACTTATGGCCACAAAAAAGCCAAAAAAGGTATTAAGAGTGAGGGCAACTAAATGGAACTAATCTCTTCAATACGTCGTAACAGTATTGGCCTTGGGATATTTGCCATCCTAACGGCTGGATTAATTGCTTTAACACAGGTGTTAACTGCAAAGACCATTAAGGACAATATCATACAAGCACAAATTGCGGCTTTTAACGAAATCCTCCCTGCCGATCGATATGACAATGATCTAACTCAAGACTCAGCTTGGCTAGAGCCAGATCCGCTATTAGGCAGCACTGAAGCCATAAAAATCCATTTAGCGCGCCAACAGGGAGCTGTGGAAGCGGTAATATTTGAGACAGTTGCCCCCAGTGGCTATAACGGTAATTTATACTTACTGGTTGCAATTGATAAAAACGGAACAGTGACAGGCAGCCGAGTCATTAGCCATAAAGAAACACCTGGGCTAGGTGACAAAGTTGACCTTAAAAAATCTGACTGGATTTTAAGTTTTGCTAATACCTCGTTGGATAACCCCACCCTTGCGGGCTGGGGCGTAAAAAAAGATGGCGGCGAATTTGATCAATTTACCGGTGCAACCATTACCCCCAGGGCGGTTGTTCGGGCGGTGAAAAACACCCTAATTTACTTCGAAGAACACAAAGAAGCGCTACTTGCGCGCTAGGACAAGACAATGAGCACAGACGAAAGCCCAATTGCTGAAGAAGCGCCTGTAGCAGCACCCAGCACCAACTATGCCGAAATTATTTACAATGGCATCTGGAAGAACAACCCTGCACTGGTTCAGTTGCTCGGACTCTGCCCCATGTTGGCTGTAACGAGTACTGTTGTAAACGCTATTGGTCTTGGCTTAGCAACACTGGTCGTACTGATTGGCTCAAACATTGCGGTTTCCCTAATACGCAACTATGTTGCTGATGCGGTACGCTTGCCAGCCTTTGTGATGATCATTGCCTCCTTTACTACGTGCATAGAGCTCATTATGCAAGCCTATACCTATGAGCTGTACCAAATTTTGGGCATTTTCATTCCTTTGATCGTGACCAACTGTGCTATTTTAGGACGTGCAGACGCCTTTGCTAGTCGCAACCCTGTTATCCCCTCTGCCATCGATGGTTTTATGATGGGAATTGGTTTTATGATCATACTCGTTTTGCTAGGCGGTATGCGCGAACTAATTGGCCAAGGTACACTCTTCTCCGATATGCAGTTACTTTTCGGCGATATGGCAATCAACTGGAAATGGGTAGTCTTCGACAACTACCAAAGTGTATTATTTGCTGTATTACCACCAGGTGCATTTATTGGCTTAGGATTATTAATTGCTGGTAAAAATTATTTTGACGAGCGTGAGAAGCAACGTCTGGCCGCGGAAAAAGCCAAAGCAGGCCCGGTAGCCTCTAAACGTGTTCGTGTAACAAGCTAGGCACCAGCATAAACCATCGATACCGCTGAGGTTAGTTTGAACAAACAAAAACGCCATGACATTTTTACTCGTCTTAGAGCTGAAAACCCCAACCCAGTAACAGAGCTTGAGTATTCGAGCTCATTCGAACTGTTAATTGCCGTGCTTTTTTCTGCACAGGCAACGGACGTGAGCGTTAACAAAGCTACCCGTAAGCTGTTTCCCGTGGCAAACACACCTGAAACCATGTTAGCACTGGGTGTAGAGGGTTTAAAAAACTACATTAAAACCATAGGGCTTTTTAACGCCAAGGCGGAAAACGCCATCAAAACCTGCCAGATTTTGATCGAAAAGCATAATAGCCAAGTTCCTGAAACACGGGAAGAACTTGAGGCTTTGCCAGGGGTGGGACGGAAAACCGCCAATGTGGTGCTAAACACAGCTTTTCGCCAAATTGCCATGGCTGTAGACACTCATATTTTTCGCTTCTCCAACCGCACTAAGGTCGCTCCAGGTAAGAATGTTCTGGAAGTAGAGCAAAAACTTTTAAAATTTGTGCCTAAAGAGTTTTTACTTGATGCACATCATTGGATGATTTTACACGGGCGTTATATTTGTGTGGCACGCAAACCTAAATGTGGTGCCTGCATCATTGAAGATTTATGCGAGTTTAAAGATAAAGTATACGAATAAGCGCTTTTAATTTTTCGGAACACCCTATGAGCATATCCAAGAACCCTTATGTACGTTGTTTTTGGCCCGGTGCATTGCATTTAATTGATGGCACCATCATGCCAGTACGATGCACCCATATCTCAAAAACCATGACTGAGATAGAAGCACCTTCTGGCTTGCACGCATCAAAACTGGTGTTTTTAGAACTTAATGCCAGTCATCGAGGAGCAAACTCTTTACTGAAGATTTTATGCGACCCCCTTGATGATATAATTAATGAACATGATCAACATTATATTCGTTTAAGTTTTCATACCATTTCGGATCAAGACGCCCTCTTCATCGAACATTTTATTCATGACCATAACTAAAAAAGCGTGCTAAAGAGCACGCTTTTTTGTTCATATTGGCGTTGTTTTAAGACAAGGTTGTCTCGAATAGGTTAAGCAATTTTTCACTGTCGACTTCCATGCAAACCTGTGTCATTGGCACATCGTTCCAATGAGGCTCAGGGAACTCCATCCC
Source organism: Marinomonas epiphytica (assembly GCF_054780655.1). Taxonomy (NCBI): domain Bacteria; kingdom Pseudomonadati; phylum Pseudomonadota; class Gammaproteobacteria; order Oceanospirillales; family Oceanospirillaceae; genus Marinomonas; species Marinomonas epiphytica. Next base: position 562,609 of record NZ_BAAGVX010000026.1, on the reverse strand, counting down.
TTGAGGTGCAAATATGGTTTGGCCAATACCAATTCCTTCACACGCGACTCTGACAGCCCCCAGTTCAACGCCAAAAATACTTGGGTCCATGACATAAGCTATCGTAGAGGCATCGTGGAAGTAACAACCGTCCATATCAAAACGACTGCTATAGAAGTTAATGTAGTGCTGGGCACAGTCGTATAAGAAACCACCTTCTTCTGGGTTAGCCTGTTTAATTCGCCCAAGTACCTTGTTGTCCAACAAGACTTGGTGAGTCACATCTAGCCCTATCATGGTTACTTGCCAAGGCGCGGTAAAAACGGCATCAGCTGCATGAGGGTCATTCATAATGTTCGCCTCAGCAACCGGCGAGACGTTACCATATTCAATGGCCGTACCACCCATTAATACGACTTCGTCTACTAAACCTGCTACATCAGGGTCGATCTCAAGGGCTTTTGCTAAGTTACCTAATGGCCCCAATGCAATAATAGTGACTTCACCAGGGTATTCACGAACCGTATCTACAATGAACTGAGCGGCGCTTTTATCAATCGCTTTGCCTTTAGGTGCTGGCCAATCAATATTACCAAAGCCATCTGCCCCATGAACAAAATCAGGGTGAGGACGAGGCGCTATCTCAAAAGGCACTGCCACACCTTCGGCCACAGGCACATCTACTTTCGCAATTTCAGTTAAGGTAATGGCGTTTTGAGTTGATAGTTCAACTGGAACATTACCAAAGGTCGTTGTTAGTCCAAGCACCTCTAGCTCTTTTGCTTGAAAAGCGAAAAAGATTGCCATTGCATCATCTATGCCTGGATCGGTATCAATAATTATTTTTCTAGCCATCGTTGCTACCTTAGCCTATTAATTAGTTTGTAAAAATTCTGTTACTTCTATGTTGGTGGGTATCGCAGCCATAGCGCCTAAACGAGTCACGCAAATAGCAGACGCTGCACAACCTACTCGTAAAGCAGCGTTTATCTCTTTACCCGCTAACAGTGCAGACAAGGTGTAGCCAATAAAGGTATCCCCTGCTGCTGTTGTGTCTTTCGCAGCTACTTTGAACGCGTCTACCGCAAGGCTTTGCTCTCGATCAAAATAGCGCACCCCCTCACTTCCTAGAGTCATAAGTACAGCAAGATCTGGGTAGCGACTTGGCAAACGTTGTGCAGCCTCGTCAACACTGTCAGCAGACACTAAATCCATTGCCTCTACTTCGTTCACGATTAGTAGATCAACGTAGTCTAGGACTGACTGTGTCAATTCGACATCCATAGGGGCAGGATTAAACGCGACTTTTAGCCCCTTACTATGAGCGACTTGTAAAATATATGACACCAGGTTGGTTTCATTTTGCAATAACACCCAATCCCCTTGCTGAGCTTGCGACAGCACTTGATCAATTTTTTCTTTAGTAAAACTGTGGTTTGCACCTGGGTAAAGAATAATGGCATTCTCTGCGGACTGAGTTAACTGAATAATAGCGTGCCCTGTGGGTACATCTAACGTGTCAATTAAACTGACATCAACTCCTGCATCCTCTAATTGGGTTAGGATCATTCTATCGACCGTATGCACAGCCCCTACATGTTTTACTTGAGCTCCCGCCCTAGCCAAGGCAACCGATTGATTAGCCCCTTTACCACCAAGCAGACATTGATAGTTCTCAGAGGCCATGGTTTCTCCTGGACGCACAAAATGATCCAGCTGATAAATATGATCCAAGTTAATGGAACCAAAGTTGTATATTGTCATAGTTACTTACCATTATATATTTGAGCTTTGCGCTTGCACTGTCCCTTAAGCTTTCATGCTTTAAATTAAGCCACTCCCATATGAACATACCTAACTAAAAGCAGAAAAACCATAATTTCTAACCGATCGGACAAAATAAAAAACGCCCCATTCTGACAGAATGGGGCGTTTTTAGAAACACAAAAAAATTATTTGTCGCTGTCTAAAAAGCTACGGCCTTTTTGCGCTGCAATACGCATGCGCAAAGCATTAAGCTTAATAAAGCCTGCAGCATCTTTTTGATCGTACGCACCGGCATCGTCTTCAAAAGTGGCTACAGAGCTATCAAACAAGCTGTTTTCAGATTGACGACCTACAACACTCACATTACCTTTGTACAGTTTTAAACGTACCGTACCGTTAACGTGTTCTTGTGATGCGTCAATCAAGGCTTGCATCATACGACGCTCTTCAGACCACCAGAAGCCATTGTAGATAATTTTGGCATAACGTGGCATCAGCTCATCTTTAAGGTGGGCCGCTTCACGGTCAAGTGTGATGGACTCAATCGCACGGTGTGCTTTCATCATGATGGTGCCGCCAGGAGTTTCGTAACAACCACGAGCTTTCATACCCACAAAACGGTTTTCAACGATGTCTACACGGCCAATACCGTTCGCGCCACCAATTTTGTTCAAGGTTTCTAACATAGTAGCAGGCGTTAACGCTTCGCCGTTTAAACTAACTGGGTCACCTTTTTCATAACCAATTTCAATGTAGGTAGCTTCATCAGGTGCTTCCTCTGGAGCAACAGACCAACGCCACATATCAGATTCAGCTTCTGTCCATGGGTCTTCAAGTTGATCACCTTCATAAGAAATATGAAGAAGGTTGGCATCCATAGAGTAAGGTGACTTTTTCTTTTTAGAAGAAAAGTCTACTGGGATTTGGTGTTTTTCACAGTATGCCATTAGGGTCTCACGAGACGTCAGATCCCACTCACGCCAAGGGGCGATTACTTTAACGCCAGGTTTCAGTGCGTACGCGCCGAGCTCAAAACGCACTTGGTCATTACCTTTACCAGTCGCGCCATGAGAAATGGCATCCGCACCGGTTTGATTAGCAATTTCTACCAAACGTTTCGCAATTAGCGGACGAGCAATTGAAGTGCCCAGTAGGTATTCACCTTCATAAATCGTATTAGCACGGAACATAGGGAAAACGAAATCTCGGACGAACTCTTCACGCAGGTCTTCGATAAAAATTTCTTTAATACCCAACGCCTGAGCTTTTGCACGAGCTGGTTCAACCTCTTCTCCCTGGCCTAGGTCAGCAGTAAAAGTTACAACTTCACAATTGTATTCTTCTTGTAGCCACTTCACGATTACGGAAGTATCTAGGCCACCTGAATAGGCGAGTACCACCTTCTTCACGTCAGACATTCTATCTATTCTCCTCAATGAGACCGAGCGAATGAGTACTATAAAAGCACTCATATTGATAATAAAAAAGCAGGCGGTTAGTGTAAATTTTCGATTCCCGCTTAGCAAGTAAAAAGCCCCGAATTTACGCGATTTAAAGCATAAATTCGGGGCCGTATGAAGGAATAAGACGTTATTTCTCTAAACGTATCGTTACCCGCCGGTTCCTTTCTCTACCCGCTGAAGATGAATTGTTGGTAACAGGGTAGCGCTCGCCATGATAACGAGAAATAATTTTCGTCGCTGGTACTCCCTTGCCTAGTAAGTACTCTGTGACAACCTCAGCGCGAGTTTTAGAAAGCTGACGGTTATCACGACGTGGCCCAATGTTATCTGTATGACCATCAATGTAGATGTATTCCACACTCGGATCAGATGAGACGTACAACGCTACCAAGTCTAAACGCGCTTTCACATTTGCTGTGAGTTCCACACCATTCGTTGGAAACAGGGCTGCTGTTTTAGCAATTTGATCGTAGTTTACCGGTAGTAGAGTTGCCAAACAGCGCCTAAACTCATTATAAGCGGGAGCAAAATTAATATTTGAAAGCCCTACTTCTACTGTTTCTCTTTGGTTTTCCCAAGCTTTCCCTGCTACAACAGGGTGACGCCCTCTATCTAGGCTAGTTAACATTCGCTCAGCGACTTGACCGCCCACTTCTACGGTTAAACCATAACCAGGATAAGGTAGAATTTCTAATGTCTCGGGTTTTAAGCCCGGCGACCAAGTCGGCGCTTGGGAAATAATATATACCTGTCCTGGGCCCATTTTTTCATTCTTTGGCTGCAGCACAAACTTCATAGGTTCGCCTGCTTCTTTAATGAAATGCCCTTCACCATAATTTTCAACTGGATGGGTTAGACTGCAAGAAAAAATATCGCCACTCAATAACCACTGAGAAGTGGTGATCGTCGATTGGTAATAAATCAGAGCACTAACAGGGTGAGCAAACAAAGCCATTCCCGCCAATACCGTGTAAATAAGTTGATGTAAACTAATTCTCATCAAGACATCTCGTTCAAGCTTTAACAAGTATGTTATCATTGGGCCCAATTAATATCTTCAATCTCTAGCCAACGGCTGAGTTAAGGACCTTCTTTTGTCTAACCATGAAATCAAAGATCGTTTTCGCGGCTTCCTTCCCATTGTTATCGACGTCGAAACAGCAGGCTTTAATCAAAAAACCGATGCTTTATTAGAAATGGCTGCCAGCATTCTTAGAATGGACGATAATGGTGACTTATACACCCATGAAACACTAGAGTTTATCATCGAACCATTTGAAGGGGCCAACTTAGAAAAATCTGCTTTAGATTTTACTGGCATTGACCCTTTTGACCCAGAAAGACACGCTATTAGTGAAAATGAAGCGTTAACTCAAATGTTCTCTAAGGTCCGCAAAGAACTTAAGTCAGTGGGCTGTAAACGCGCTATCTTAGTTGGCCACAATGCCGCTTTTGATCATGGTTTTCTTAATGCAGCCATTGAACGAGCTGACATTAAACGCAATCCTTTCCATCCTTTTTCCAGCTTTGATACAGCCACAATGGCGGGCCTTGTTTATGGACAAACCGTTTTGGCTAAAGCCTGTGAAGTAGCTTCCATTCCTTTTAGTAACTCTCAGGCGCATTCAGCCAAATACGACACAGAAAAAACAGCGGAGCTTTTTTGTGACATGGTAAATCGTTGGAAACAAATGGGGGGCTGGCCTTTAGCCTCGCAAAGCGAGGATGATAACGAGGACTCCATGGAAGCCTTATTCAACCAATAATAATGTAAAGTCACTGGTTTTCAGTGCCGCTGGTACTTTACTCTAATGGGCACACTTACGCCATACGCTAGTTGAAGAGAGTTTGAATGATATGCAGGGAAAACGGCTATTACTGTTAATGCTTGGATGGCTCTCTTTGATCACTGGATTCATCGGGATCTTCCTGCCCCTATTGCCTACTACTCCGTTAGTTTTGTTAGCAGCATGGTGTTTCTCTAAATCTTCTGAACGTTTCCATAAGTGGCTGATGGAACATAAGTTTTTTGGTCCGATTGTCCGAGATTGGCAGTCTTCCGACGGCATCCCCAGAAAATCTCGCAACCGCGCTATTATTTTCATGTGGTGCGGTATGCTGATTTCGATTTTGGTCGTAAGTCGGTTTTGGGCAACCATAGGTTTGATTTGTATTGGCCTATGCGTCACCATACACTTAATGCGAATGCCCCTTAGAACAGAAAATGAAGAGACCAATATAAACAACTAATTGTCTAAATAAAGTTACTGAGAAAGCAGGTCAATTCTTATGATGAGTCTTCGACAATTTAGACATTACCTTTTCTATCCATCTATTGGTGTTGCTGCCCTTGTTTCTGGGTTATGGCTAGCCAGCCCTATGCTGGCCAAGCATTACTTAAACGATTACTTTCAAAAACAAGGTGAGACGGTTCAGCTAGAGTCCCTTCGGATTGATTTCTTCCCTCCTCGAGTGGTGGTTAACCAGTTAGTGGTTAGTCAAGATCAACTAGAAACACTAAAGCTCACCAAAGCCGATTTTGAAGTGGAATGGCTGCCACTTTTTCAAAAAACAGTACGGATCTCTAAGGCACAAATCGATGGTCTTGAGTTGTCTGTTTCCCAACAAGACGACAGCTTAACCATAGCGGGCATTAACCTTCAACAATACACTCAAACTGCCACAGAGAGTGAAACATCCGCTGAGCCAAAAGCAAGCCCTGAAGAGCAAGAGCAAGCCTCACCTTGGGGGATTAATTTGCCTTTGTTCAGCTTTACCAACAGCCAGATAAACCTTAGCCGCCAAGCCGCTGCCGAAAGCCCCCCGCAATTGGACACTATCGCCATTAACAAACTTCTTGTTGAATCATTAATAGGACAAGGCACAGAGTGGCAAGGGCAGATCTCCATTAACGCGGGCTTGAATGACGCTCAGCTAGACATTAATAGTCAGTTTGATTACGCCTCACAGCAAAGCGCTGCAGACCTTACGATTACTCAATTTGATCTTCCGTTGCCGTCTTTACGTAACTTCCTGCCCGCTCCATATAACCTAGCACAAGGCACTATACAGATTAGCGGCGCAACTCAGGCAAGGCTTGAGATGCAAGGGGAGCGAGCCAACTATCAGCTTAACAAGTTAAACCTAGACACCCGCATCAATGGGCTAGATTTAGCCTTGGACGCTAATACAAATATTCGCAGTGACCTTAGTAAACTTGTTATCAAGGATGCGACGCTTGGCTTTATGAGTAGCGAGGAGGCAAACGCTCAAGGGCAGATTGACGTGCTTTTGGAGGCGAGCCATTACCAAGATGCTCAACAGCAGCTTGATTTGAACAGACTACAATGGATAACCCAAGTTGATGCTGAACAAAGCCAAGGAGAACTCAAGGTTAGCACTAAGGGCAACACTTTTGATCTGGCCATGCTTGAAGGACAAACTCAAGCCCTGCAACAGATTCAGCTAGAAGGCTTACAACTCAACTGGCCTTTTACTTTAGCATTTAGTGAACAAGCGACTCAGTTATCTGCCCCAGAGACGCAGTTAGCCCTTCAAGGACTGGCACTTTCGCAGACTCAACAAGGATCGGACCGCTCAGAAACACAAGCCAATCCTTCACAGGAAGAGTCAACCACGCCGCTTAGCCAAAGCTTAAACCTTGGCAATCTAGAACTTTCTCTGCCGATAGAAGTTCAACAAAATGCCGAGCTACTTAAAATTGACAGCCCTTTAACCAAACTGACGGCTGAGCAACTTGCTCTTACTCAAGCACCGGTGAATGACGCCCAAGCTGATCCATCAAATCAGCAAGTAGAGGTGGCTAAACTGTCTTTAAATACCCCCTTGGCCTTCAAACAGGACGCGGAGCATTTGTCATTCGCTACTAGTGAGCTAACGCTTCAAACTGAAGCTTTAAACCTTTTTAGCAACGCACTTAGTGTAACCAATGACGCGACTGAGATAACCCTAACGGACCTTAATGCAAAGCAAAGCCCAGACACGTTGAATGTTAACTTAGTTAGCCAAATTAATAGCCGTAACCTTGTTGCCCTACAAGATGACTTGCAAGCAAATTACCAAGACCTAACCATTCAAAACACCTTATCTTTGCAACAACACGCGCAAGGCCTAACGCTGACGAACAAGGCTTTATCTGCCCAACTTAATGGCCTTGCCGCCGCACAAGGAGAGCGTGAACAGCTAGACCTTCAGCAGCTTATGTTTAATGCGGCACAACTTGAGGTAGCACAAGCTGAGCAGCAGCCTCTTGCTATTAAAGGCGAAACTTTGAGCCTTACCAGCCAAGGCTTAGATGCTAGATTATCAGCCAATAAACGCGCTCTTGCATGGCAACAAGGGGGCTTTGAAGACCTTAACTTGCAATACCAAGACGAAGACTTTAACGCTTCACTAGAGAACCTTGAAATTCTTGATATTCGTGCTTCAGAAGACCTTACAGCTAACACAGCGCTGCCCGCTTTAGCTAACATTGCCTCATTGAAAATCACAGACGTTAAGGCCGATCATGAAGGGGCAAACATCAAACAAATTGAGGTGAATACCCTCATTGCAAACTTAGTTTTAAATAAAGATAAACAGTTGGAAAATCTTGTCTTTGTTGAAGAAACGTCATCCACAGCGCCAGAAACAGCAATACCCGAGGCAACCGAAAACCCAGTCGATACAATTCAGCCAGTTGAAGAAGCAGAATTCAGGCCGCCCTATTATTTGGTTTTAGACAATTTTGATGTGCTGGGCGATTCAAAAGTGCGTTTACAAGACGTTAGCCAGTCCCCTCCTTTGGATCGTGACTTGGACATTAACAACTTATCTGTACGCAACGTAAATACTCAGGATAAAGAGCAAGCAACCCAACTTGTCCTACGAGCCAAACACGGCAAATATGCCACCCTAGAAGCGGATGTAAATCTTTGGCCTTTAGCAGATGAACTTACGATGCAAAGTAAACTCAAGGTGCGCGAAGCAGAGCTGCCACCTTATTCCGCTTATATCGCCGACACCCTTGGTTATCAAATCGATTCTGGCCAACTGGATCTGGACCTAGACTTAGACTCTCTAAATGGCGAGTTGGATGGTGAATCCCACATCACACTGCGCCAATTTAACCTAGGTGGACGCCATGAAAGTAGCTCTGTCGTCAAAGCTGGCGCCGTCCCTCTTAATATTGCCGTCGGGGCATTAAAAGACAGCCAAGACAATATTGAGTTGGATTTTCCTTTAACAGGTAATGTCGACAACCCTGAGTTCGGTCTACGTAGCCTACTTATGTTGCCATTGCGTAAAGCATTATTTTCCGCTTCAAGTAGCTATCTAATGCAAACCTTTGTGCCCTATGCCAATGTCATCAGTATTGCCCAGCTGGCCAGTGAGCAGATTCTGAGGATACGCGTAAAGCCTCTTAACTTCGCCCCAGGTCAACAAGGTTTGGTAGAAGAACAGCACACTTTCCTCGAAGAGTTATACAACTTGATGGTGAGCAAAGAAGACAGCCAGTTAAAAGCTTGCGGAGTAGCCACCTATCAAGATCTAATGCTGGACACACAATCTGAAGCAGCGATCACCGACGAGCAAACTAGCCAGCTTAAACAGCTTGCAGAGCTAAGAGCGGAAGCCTTAAAAGAGTACCTGGTAAACGCCGGAATTAAGTCTTCTAGGGTTTTATTATGCTCTCCAAAACTTGATCTAAACCATGATGGCAAGCCAAGGGTTGAGCTAAACTTTTAATTCAATCGCTCGAAAACAGTTCCACACCCTTTTGCCCTGTAAATGCACGTAAATCTTTTGAAAAGTTATTGATATTGATTCTCAATATCAATAAAATATGCACTTAATTCTCAGTTCGGTGTAAATTGTAATCATGAATGTAAAGTTTTCCCTCATATTAGCGCCTACTTGTGGTGCAGTATTGTTTGCTGGATCAGCCCTGGCTAACGACAACACGTCAGTTAGTGTCACGCAAGATGACAGCAATGTTCAACTTGAAGCCATTCAAGTTGAAGGTAGAGCTCTTAGTCTTTACAAAGAAGATGAAGCAAGCTTTGCAACACGCACATCCACTGCGATTGATGAAACCCCTCAGTCGGTACAAGTCATTACTAGCGATTTAATTGATGACCAAGCCGCGAATGAGGTAACAGACCTATTCCGCTCCATGTCTGGGGTGTCCTATTTAAACTATGGGATCGTCAAAATGCGTGGTTTTGAGCAAGAAAGCCAAGTGCTTTACGATGGCGTTAAAGGGGATCCATTTCGTACTTTCACCATACCTCAACTGTTTAATATTGAGCAAGTTCAAACTTTAAAAGGCCCTTCTGGCGCAGCCTATGGTGCAGGTGAGGCTGGCGGCGTGATCAACTATGTCACTAAAAAACCAACCTACGATAAAGAAAATACATTAGAACTCACTACAGGAAATAAAGACTTTTTAAGTGCTAGTGTAGAATCTTCAGGCCCCGCCAATACAGAAGAATCACAGCGCTATCGAGCTGGCATTTATTCAAGCAGTGAAGGCTCGTACCGTAATAATGTTGAAGAAGATAACCTTATTCTTGACCTAGGTTACGCTTGGGACCTGAGTCAGGACAGCACACTGACCGTACAATATACCCACTTTGATCAACTAGGCGAGCGCCTTCGTGGCGTGCCAATTGATGAAGATGGCAACTTCTTAACAGACATTTCTTGGAACAGCAACGAACCTTCTGACTACCAAGAGTTTGAAGCCGATATTTTTCAAGCTAACTTAGAACATTCCATTAATAATTGGCTAGACAGTAACTTTACAGCTAGATACTACGAAACGGAAGAAGTCATTAAATTCCATCAAGCAAGAGCTTTAGTAGATACAGACAGTGATGGAGATTATGACGAGGTAACTCGTCGCTATCAAGATCAAACTCGCCTATACAAAGGGCTTGATGTAGCAGCTTACTTTGTCGCTGAACTGAACAACCACACATTAGTGACTGGTGCCGACTATCACTTTGCTAGTGAAGATGAGCTTTTTTACTACAAAAATGTCGACAATTTAAGCTTAACGAATCCAACATATGATGCTGACGTTAGCGCTTATGACATTAGAAATAGTGCGAATCTGAACCGTGACCGTGTCACAGAAATGAATCAAGTCGGTGCTTACCTTCAGGATCAATGGCAAGCAACAGATAAACTGAGTGTGTTAGCAGGGGCACGTGTTGATTATTTCTCTGAGGATTTAGTAGATAACGACGACAGCAGTAACAATGCCTCATACAACGATTTGGGCTACTCTGCTCGAGTAGGCGCCACATACGAAGTAAACTCGTCTTACAAGCCTTATACTTCTTTCTCTACCGGCATCACTCCTCAGAGTGCTTCTGACCAAGCTGACTCTGCAGATGGCAGTTTATTTGATCCCGAAGAAGCTCAACAGTTCGAGCTTGGTCTACGCAGCTACCTTCTTAATAACCGTCTAAACGTTAATACAGCCGTTTACCACATTGTGCGTAAGAATACGATTACCACTGACGAAGACGATAACACCGCCGCAATTGGTCGTGTTCGTAGCCAAGGCTTCGAAGTCGATGTACTTGTAGACATCACTCCACGTTGGGTTGCCAACATGAGCTACAGCTATAACGATGTAAAAGCGGATGACATTGCCGAAGACAATACGGTTTATCGTATTTTAGCGAATAACCCTTACCATCAATTAGGTTTGTGGACTCGCTATGAGTTTCCGAGTATTGACTCTTCTATAGCGTTTGGGGCTGAGTATGTTAGTGAAAGAACTGACCGCACAACCAGCTACGATGAGCCTTTTACCATTAAACCTTACACCATATACGATTTGTCTTGGCAAACAAGATGGCAAGACTGGAAGTTCCAGGCGAACATTAAAAATCTCTTTGACAAAGAATATGCTATAGCAGGTTTTAATGAAGTTTCGGGGGCGATTGTTGGCGAACGACGTCGTGTTTACCTCAGCGCTGCTTACGATTTTTAAAGTAAACTATTCGTTACCCCAGTGGCTAACAAGCCATTGGGGTAATGTAAGCGTTACTTCTGGCGTTTCAGAAAAGTCGTTTTTCCACCATCCCAAGGTAAAGATGTAGTTACAGAAAAATCACCGTTATCCCATTCTGTAAACACTAAATCCCCAGCAACAGGCTCGTCAATTTCTAATACTTCAAGTCGATCGGCATAAGGAAGTATTTGCTTAAATACAGACAAACCACCAATCACTAACAGCTCTTCTTCGCTGTTTTGATATTGCTCAATAAGTGGCTTTAGATCGAGCACTGGCTGAACACTTGGCAACCCATTTGGTACTTTGAAATTGGCTTTTTGCGTAAATACAAATTTATCGACCTCAGCAAAACCTGACGCGTGTAACCCCATTATACTGGTTTCATCTGACAGCACCGCCCCTTGAGTGTTATAAAGCTTACACATCTCTCCCATTAATGAAATGGGGAGCTGGTCGCAACGTTTGTTGCTTGCTGCTGAGTCTGACGCACCAATCACTCGGTCAGGGTCAGACATAAATACTAATTTGATCATAATCGTTTCCTAAAGCTTAATTTTGTTAGTCACTTTCTAAAAGTGCGGATTCCCTCTCCTCTATCATTCAAGCTCGGATATAACGTCTTGCTAATCAGGGATTCCGTTTATCAATTTATACTGCAGATGATAAGGGGGATTACTTCTCTCGGCTAGCGTAAAACGTGCAAGTAAAAGGGCAATATGCAGACAGTTAAATGTCAAATTCACAAAAAAAACATATAAGCAAGCAGATTAAGGACAGAGGCAACAAAACAACAACAAAGTGCAAAAAAGCATTAGATAAGGTCAAATCATAAAGGAGGTTAATATACGCAACCTCCTTTAACTTACTAACGATTATTTTATCGTTAGTTTTCTAGCTTAAGAAAGTAATCAAAGATCTCTGGAACGTTGCCGTTACCCATATCCGCTGCAACTGCAGCTTGTAGGTTTGCAGAAGTACCTTCAGCAATTTTAGACTCTGTACCTAGATCGTTAACCATTTCTAGAAAGTAGCCAAGGTCTTTATTCGCGTTTGCAATAGAGAAACCTAGGTCACTTACGCCATCTACAGCGTAGTTTTTACAAAAGCCCATGAATGGAGAGTTAGAAGGGCCAGTAGACATGATGTCAAACAATTGCTGACGATCTACGCCTGCTTTATCCGCAACAGCAAAGGCTTGAGACATAGCAGTAACGGTTGTCATACCCATGAAGTTGTTGATCAATTTAGTTGTGTGACCAGCACCTAGAGCGCCTAGGTGGAAAACATTTTCGCCTTGCTCATCCAACACTGGCTTAACTTTGTTGAAAGTTTCAAGATCCCCAGCAGCCATGATGTTTAATAGACCATCTTTAGCATGAGCAGGTGTACGGCCCAATGGAGCATCGATCATGCCCGCGCCTTTCTTAGCAAGATCAGCACCAATTTTACGTGTAGAAGCCGGGATAGAAGTACCAAAATCGATTAGAACAGAACCTTCTTTAATACCAGCTAGGATGCCGTCTTCTGCGTAAACAACTTTTTCAACAACCGCAGATGTTGTAAGAGCCAACATCACGATGTCGCTGTTTTCAGCAAGTTCTTTCGCAGATGACGCTTCTGTTGCGTTACCACGAGCAATAACAGCTGCAACAGCGTCTTTGTTAAGGTCCATAACATTTACTTGAAAACCGCGCTTTTGCAGGTTTTCAACCATGTTACCGCCCATAAGGCCAAGGCCAATAAAACCAATAACTGGTTTAGACATATTTAACTCCTAAAAGGTATAATTGTATTATTATATTATTAGCAAGACATAAAGAATATACATCTGTTTAACTTATGGCAATCATTGAGTGACAAAAATCACAATTTGCCCTCAGCCTTATTAAGCAAGACAGGCATGATTCAACTAAGACAGGCATCGTAATTAACTTTAAAAGACCGACTGCTTTGCTCAATTTTCTTTTTTCCTGAACTTCAGCTAAGTATTAAAGGGAATTTTGTATTTCTCACCAACTATTTTAATCGCTCTAAAGGTCTAAACAAGAAAGCTAGACAAGGGGGGTGCTTAGCCAGTGGCTAATTAATACTATGAGGGAAATGTATCCGCTTTCAAATGCTAAGCTAGCTTATGGAAAGTTTTTTTGTCTGGTTTTCTTCTTCTAGAATGGCATTCACAATAATACTGAATGGAACTCTCTTGCCCGACGATCCCACTTGTTCTTTCTTCAAACTCTGTCGATATACACAGCCAGTTCTCTGAAGATATGTTGAGCCTTTGTAAAATGGGAGCTAATGAAGCATTTATTGCGCC
>NZ_BAAGVX010000026.1:393249-548899 GCF_054780655.1 Marinomonas epiphytica | reverse complement strand
GCATTAAGTCTCTTGGATTCCCTACGAAAGAAAATAGTGCTTTCGGTTGTCGTTTTTGTTTGAGTGCATTAATACGCTGCTTAATACTGGTAAAGTCTGATTTTTCAGGAGTGTTAGATACGCCTGCTCTTATAGGATTTAGGTCTACATACGCCATACAAGCGATAAGTGCAGCCTCGTCTAACAAGGCTTGAGATTTGAACCTTCCTTCCCAAAAATGCCCCGTACAATCATCCTCTTCATTGGCTTTTCTTGCGATAGGCTCGTTCAATTCTTTCATAAACCAACTTAGGTCACAAAGACGATTTCGATAGGTGTTTGCGGTTTCTTCAACTAAAGCTAGAGTATGTTCAGGCAGCGCTTCCCCTTTCACAAATTGCTGGGTAAACGTCGTTCCTTTATGAAGTTTATGCCACCTTCTTAGCACTTCCATGGTGGACCAAGCGTTCACCTTTTGAAGGTTGATGTGCAGTACCAAATGCAAGTGATTACTCATTACGGCATAAGCACAGATATCAATGGAAAACACACTGGCTAGGTACAATATACGCTTCTCAACCCAAGCTCGTCTGTGTTCATAACTTACCCCAGTTAATGGGTCTTCTCCACATAGAAATGCCCGTCTCACACAACGGGAAACACAGTGGTAAAAAGGCGTGTCTTGCACACTCACCAGCTGACTTCTTGCGATCGCCATAGCTCGTTCCTCTTCCTTGAGAACATAGAACTAAAGTGTAGAACAAATTTAGGACGTCGCTCTAAATAAATATGCCTGTCTTAGTTAAGATCCTTAAAAAGCATGATAATTATTTACAAGACTCTTTTCTGAGAAAACATTACCCTTACACTTAAGTAGGAGGAAGTATGGATACAATTCATCATCGCAAAACACCTGAACCAAAAATTAATCTAATTGATGGACATTATCGAACATTCAACTTCAGCCGACACTACCACCTAGATTATCACTTTGGGTTGTTCATTGATGGCAAACAAAGCTTTAACGCTCAAGGAACGAAGCATAAAGCAGGTAAAGGTGACATAGTTATCATGCCTCCTGATGTTTTACACGATGGGCGCTCACTAGAAGAGGAAGGCTATAAAAGCTGTGTTTTCTCTGTTGAACCCAGTTGGCTGACTGAGCAAGATTTTGCGGACAAGAGTATTGGCATACACTTCACTACTGAGATAATTCATGACAAACACTTATTTAATAAGCTTTTTTACTCATATCAATTACTTAGTAAAAGTGAACTCAGTCAACTAGAAAAAGACTGTCTTCCATATGAAACCTTCGCAGCAATTATCCAGCGCTATAGTAAAAAGCCAATTTCAGATGAGTTTAAGCTTGGTGACAAGAACATACGTCAACTTAGGGAGTTTCTTATAGCCCACTTATCAGAGCCCATTACTCTTAGAGAGTTAGCCGACTTATGTGGCCTTAGTACAAGCCAATTTCAACGCCACTTTAAGAACAAAATGGGAATCACACCATATGCTTGGTTATCTCGTTTGCGTCTAGAACAATCCCTTTATTTAATAAAAGCTTGCATCCCCTGTGTAGAAGTGGCACTGCAAGTTGGCTTCTTTGACCAAGCTCATTTCAGTAAAGCATTTAAAAGAGCATTTGGTATTCCACCCTCGAAAATAAGCTAATTTGTACGTTTTTTACAAGTTTCCTTTCAACTATTTTGCGATAATACTTTGATCAAAAAGGAGGAAATTATGAATGAAATCGCAATGTTAGCGACTCTTGCTACAGTGCACTTTATTGCTCTCATTAGTCCTGGTCCTGATTTCGCATTAGTAGTGCAAAATGCCAGTCGTTATGGTCGACAAACAGGTAGCTTCGTTGCTCTTGGCCTTTCACTCGGCATCCTTACGCATGCCATATTGAGTATTGTAGGGGTAAGCTTAGTAGTACAACAAAACCCTCTCTTATTTCAGATGCTACAAATAGCAGGGGGATTATACCTACTTTATCTAGGTTTCAATGCTCTGCTTGCTACTTATAAGAATTGGAGCCAGCAACATACTTTAACGCTTCCAAGCGAAATGCTTATTAGTCATAGGCGTCAAGCTTTTTCTAAGGGGTTTATAACCAATATTTTAAACCCTAAAGCGTTGGTTTTTTTTGTAAGCTTAATGTCGAGTTTGATCCCTGTGACGACCTCTTGGGAAATCAAAGTAAGTGCTTTAATACTGATATGGGGGCTATCAATCACTTGGTTTTCTGCATTAGCTTGGCTCCTAACAAAACCGTCAAGTCAAAAAATACTAGGTAATGCTAGCCGCTATATAGATCTTATATGCGGTATGCTGTTTTGCTCTATTGGGCTTGGTATTTTATGGAAAGTCGCCTTTACTTAGATAGAATAAGGTTAACTAATAGCTAACCTTTTGACGCAAGTTTTTTATGTGACCCTTTTGTTTCTTCCGGTCTATACGCTTGCGTTGAGAGGACTTGGTAGGCTTAGTCACAATCCTCTTTTTCTGAATTTGTACAGCATCAAGAATTACGGCCTTTAAACGAAGAAGGGCATCTTCCCTATTCATTTCCTGAGTTCTGTACTGCTGAGCTTTTATAACAATATCACCTTCTTTATTGATTCTAGAATCGTTAAGCTGTAGCAATTGCTGCTTATAAAATTCCGGCAGACTAGACTTCTGGATGTTGAATCTCAGGTGAATCGCCGAAGAAACTTTATTTACATTCTGACCACCAGCTCCTTGGGCCCTGATTGCCGTAAGCTCTATCTCACTTTCTGGAATAGTTACCTTATTCGATAGTATTAACATTTCTTTTTCCGACTTTCATTCGGACTAAGTAAAGCACATTAACCATGCCTGTCCCAGCTAGGCTCCAAATTAATTATGCCTGTCCTAGTTAGATTCTATAGATTGGTTGACGATTTCATAGAATCTCGATTTCACACGACCACCTATCATATCTACTCGTCTGCTTGCAGTACGAATAAATTCGCTATCTTCAAGCACACTCGAGTCAAGTTTGTAGTTTGGTTGAATGCTCCCAAGATAAAGCATGGCGTCAAATAGTTCATGCGCTCTTGCGTCTGTTGCCTGTAGAGCCATCAGGGCCGGTTTTGCTTTCGCAAAGTAGTCTACAAAAGGATCGTCGTTTCTAAATACACCATTCTCTACACTCATAAGGCCAGGAATAGCTGCATGATTATGCCTTAACCCGGCCATGATTTTAGGTTGAATAACAGGCCAAACAGTATAGATATCATAGCCATTATGCTTCAAGCGACTAACTAGCGGCTGTTGTTCAACAGGTGAATTCCTAGAAAATCGTTCAGCGAGGTTTATGGTATGAAATGCGCCAAATATCAAAAGCGCCTTTTCGTTTTTTCTAAGGCTCCCATTAATAGTGTTAACGTAACCAGTTACCTTACTCTTCGCTAACATCTGCCATTCTTTGCTCGATTCAATTTCACGCCAATCGAAAGAGGCTTCAGCAAGCGTGACTCTGATTTTATCTGCTTTTTTTTGATGTTGATTAAAGGACCGTATTTGCTTAAAAAAATCCGAGTAAACCTTTGGAGCCCAGGCCGTAAAATACAACGCGTCTTGCCATACCTGTTTTATGTCTTGATCTGATACAGGCTTTCCTAACAGGTAATCGTCAAGCAAAGATTGGTAGCGGCTATTACCGAATTCAACAATGATGTGCTGTATTTGCTCGTGAAAGCTTTTGCGAATGACTAGCGAGGTAACAAAGCTCATAAGCTCGTCATGAAAATGCGCATCACCAATTGCGACCAACTGATGCTGGCTTGCTTTCTCTATTAACGCGTCGTACGCAGGCTCAACAGTTAAACTAAGTTCACGCATTCTTTGCTCCAAAACCTCTCCTTCAATTGCGTTCACATATGGAATGATTGAACACGTGAATAGTAAGTACAATAAACTTTGTCTGAACGAAATCATCTGGACTCAAGAAATAATGAATTTGATTCTCAAATAATATCAATTATCAATAAACTTTTCTTTTTTCTTTTATAGTTTCCATCCCACAATTTATCGTTAAAACTGTCTAAATCGGTTAAACTTCTCGTTTTGGACTAACCGTTGGAGCTTATTTGTGACCTTGTTTCGCCCTTGTATAGATTTACACCAAGGAAAAGTTAAACAAATTGTTGGTGGCAGCCTGAACGACAAAGGCGCTAAAGAAAACTTTATCAGCGAATATGATGCTACGCATTATGCGAATCTATATCGAGAACAAGAGCTAACAGGAGGCCATGTTATTGCTTTGGGTAAAGGCAATGACCAGGAAGCTCTAAATGCCTTACGAGCCTACCCAAATGGGCTACAGTTTGGCGGCGGAGTTAATGAAAGCAACGCAGAAAAATACCTCAACGCTGGCGCTTCACATGTCATTGTTACCTCCTACTTATTCCAAAATGGGGAATTTTCTTGGGATCGTCTTGATAAAATCAAGCGTGAAACAGGCATCGAGAGGCTTGTACTAGACCTAAGCTGTCGCAAAACAGAGGATGGCTGGAGCATCGCTACTGACCGCTGGCAAACAATTACCTCCACCAAGGTCAATCGAGAGAATTTAATTGAACTAGCCAACCATTGCGATGAGTTTTTAATTCATGCAGCAGATGTAGAAGGCTTACAGGCAGGGATAGATAAAGACCTTGTTAGCCTCTTAGGAGAAGCTTGCCCTATTCCGGTAACATACGCAGGCGGAGCGCGTTCAATAGAAGATTTGCGAGAAGTAAAAACCCTCTCGAATGGAAAGGTAGACCTTACCATAGGCAGTGCGCTAGACATATTTGGCGGCCAAGGCATTACACTAGAAGAATGCATAGTGTTTAATCACGTGGCGCGTTCTTAGTCTTTATTCATAGGTAAAATAATCATTATCTTATTTTACCTATGAAATTCATCGACCAAATAACGATCACCTCGACATCCGGCTAGCCATCCATCATACTTGCCATTCTTTTGAGCATACTTTTATCAGGATTTGTACATGCCTTTTCATCGCCTAGGGCTTTTATTATTTACCCTTTTTCTATCTGGTTGTAGCCTAATCACCTCTGAGCCACACACTGCCCATAAACCTAACCAAGAAGATGCTCAACCTATCGTTGCAACGGAAATCAGCAAGAACACAAACCATAATGACGCTGTCACTGAAGATACACCAAAACAACAAACCTCTATACAAGATCCAGTATTTACAGAATCGAGCCTAACCAGTTCACAAAGCGAACAACTACAGGAGCTCCGTGAAAAAGCGCAAGAGAGTCATTTCATACTTACTCAAATACTCGGAAGTGATTATGCTCAAGCTCCGCCATCAGCTTCGATTTTTATTAATCAGGACAACTTCCAAACCCAGTTAGAAGCACTACAAAATTACCAAGATAACGTCGAAGGTGATTTAAAGGCGCTTGAATTAAGAACAGAGTTACGAAAAAACAAACCTATTCTTGGTGACAAAATACAGCTTTTCATTGAAAACGCTGAGGTGGAGCATCCCGATAACCTTTTTCAAGCTCAATCAATCATTGGCCAATGGATACGGGGTGCAAGTCGTGAAATACGTTTGACCAATAACTTTTTGATTGAAGACCCCAAGTCGGAAATCATTCACATTAGTTTTAACGAAGCTTACCAAATAGTCTTAAATGGCCAAGCTGTATCAGTGGTCGACCCTAACAAAGAAGAAGGGCAGGGGCTATTTCGCATTAACACTATCGATAATATTGGACACATTAGCGGCCAATTTACTTACCGTCTTATAAATAAATAAGTGCAAGGCCATACTAATGGGATAGTATGCCCCCTTTTTCATACTATCCTAATCTTAATGAACGAGTTCATTGCTATATCCTAACAAGTTTTCTTCCTTTAAGCATGCCTGTCCTAGTTAATTATAGGCTTATAAGTATGCCTGTCTTGTTTGATGGGCTTGAGAGATGAAGTCAGACAGCCAAGTGATGACCTGTGGGGAGTCTAGTTCTAAAGAGTTAAGGGTTCTCAATCCTTGGTCAGCAACATCACTTTCAAAGCTCTCCCCTTTTAACGCATGAATCAGTTCAGCTTCATAGGCTTTGCTAAACTCAGGGTGGCCTTGTAATGTCACTATATGTTGGCCGTAGACTAATCCAGCATTTTGGCAAAAGTTGGATTGAGCAAACACTTTTGCACCTGAAGGCTTTTTGACAACCTGATATTGGTGCATAGCACAGATAGAAAACTCAGGTAGTTGCTGTGTCCATTTATCCGCAACCTTGGTTACAGCAACGGATTGGTAACGATGTACACCGACACCCCAACCGCCTATGAATTTTTCTACTTCGCCACCTAACGCATCAGCAATAATTTGATGCCCAAAGCAGATACCCACTAAAGCACGCTTATCTGCATCGACCTCTCGAATGAAATCACTCAATTTATTCATCCAAGGCGTCCGTTCATCTACATTAGAAGGAGAACCCGTAATAAGCCAAGCGTCACATTCCATTATGCTATTAGGAAAAGTGCCACTATGCACGTCGTAGATTTGAAAACTATAGGAGGCGTTTTGAGCGGCTAAAGAATCTACAAACATGCCCGCATAAGAACCATATTGAGGTAATAAAGAGTCCGGGGTAGTTCCTGCTGCTAGAATTCCAATTTTCATAAAACACCTTACTAAATAACAACTTAAAGGTTTGATCTAATAGCAGTTTATACTATTACCGACAGTTGATGGAGTAAATAACCGTCCTACAAGAAAAACGAAAGGAGGCGAATAAAGTACACCGCAAGTGTTAAAGTTCACACCTAAAAGAGAGCTCCAAAGCTTGCTTAGAGCCTCCTCACAATCAAAGTACCTCCCCTGCCTGAAATGGTTCAGAGACTATTGACCAGTACCATTCTCTAACCTTGAATATAAATGGCCCTAAAGTCATTCACATTGGTTCTAGTAGGGGCAGTAAAAACCAACCCTTCAAGCTGTTCAAAAAAGCCATAACCATTATTGTCTTCAAGGTAATCTCTAGGGTTTAAATGAAGAGCTAGGGCATTTTCATAACTACTCTCCAGCATAACCGCTCCCGCATTATCCTCAGAGCCATCAATGCCGTCTGTGTCACAAGCAATAGCAGATACTCCAGCTTGCCCCTTAAGGTCTAGCGTTAAAGCCAACAAGAACTCGGCGTTGCGTCCGCCTCTCCCTTGGCCTTTCACCGTAACGGTAGTTTCGCCGCCTGAAAGGATCACACATGGTGGACTAATAGGCTGCTGGTAATGAATAATTTGCCTTGTGATGCCTGCATGAACTTTGGCAACATCCCGTGACTCTCCTTCAAGATCCCCAAGGATAATGGGGGTCACTCCTTGAGCACGGGCATAGTCAGCAGCAGCATCTAATGACATCTGAGGAGTGCTAATAATGTTGTAATAACTCTCTTGCGGTAGGCTTGAGGGATCAACACCTTGGTAATTTTCCAGAATGTTCATTACTTCACCAGACACCTCAATGCCGTAGCGTTTTACTACATCTAGAGCGTCCTCAGAACTTGTGTTATCGATCACAGTTGGGCCTGAGGCTATCACACTTGGCTCATCACCAGGCACATCTGAAATAGCAAAACTAAAGACTGGTGCTGGCGCGCAGGCAACGGCTAATTTACCGCCTTTTATTTTCGACAATTTTTTACGAACGCAGTTTATTTCATCAATGCTGGCACCAGAGCGCAACAGCTGCTTATTGATGCTCTTCTTCTCGGTCAGGGTCACACCTTCAACAGGCAATGCTAATAGTGCTGACCCGCCTCCAGACACTAGAAAGATGAGTCGATCGCTTTCCCCCAAACTTGCCGCCATAGACAACATTCGCTGGGCAACTTCTTGACCCGCTTTGTCAGGCACAGGATGGGCTGCTTCCACTACCTCTATAAGTTTTGTCGGCTCTCCATGGTTATAAGGCGTAACGACCAAACCTTCTACCTGACCTTGAAAATACTGCTCAGCAATAAGCGCCATAGCAGCTGCAGCCTTACCTGCTCCAAGTATTAAAGTTTTACCCTCACAAGCAGGTGGTAATTCATTGAGAGCCGATAAAAGGCCATTATCAGGATGTGCTTGATTCACCGCGACACGAAATAACTCTCTTAGAAATGCTTCCTGTTTCATAGATGTACGCCCATTGAATGTATTGAAAGAAAACGCTGCCTAAAGAACGCTTAGGCAGCTCTCAACGCCTAACTACACTAACCAGTGAAGAGTAATTGCTGCGGTCCAAGAGAAGTCAGGCCCGCCACACCCCTCACCAGTGATAGGATCAAAGTACTCCCAGTAGCCTGATTGGTCAATAATGTTGCGAGATGCTTGTTTTAGCCGTTGCGCTACCTCATGGTGACCATATTGCTCAAAGCCATCTGCAATCATCCAGTTTACATGCAACCATGAAGGACCTCGCCAGTAACGCTTGGCGTCAAACTTATCCTCATCAGGAAAGGTTGAGGCTAAGCCTTTCGGTCCTTTATCTAGCCATAAACCTACTCCTTGCGCCATTACATTAGCTTGCTCTTGATTCGCGAAACCAGCGTAAAGAGACATAAAACCCGCAGAGGTTTTCACCTTTATCGTCTGCTTGGCTTTATGATCACGGTTTAAAAACAACCCCAACTTATCATCCCAAAGGGTTTTGAAAGCCTCCTCTGATTGAAGCAGTGCCTGACTCAATCCAGATACATCAACCGGATTCGAGACTACAGAGTTTAAATGAATCAGGTCTTTTGTCGCTCTATGCAGTACCGCATTCAAACTAATGTCTTGCACATGAAACGGACAATGTTCATAAATAGCCTGATAATCGAAATTATTTTCTTTATAAAAGTCCACCAAATAGACATAGCGATCATACTGTTCTTTTAGTGGTCTTTGATCGCTATCAACATGGTTCAGATCTCGGCGCTGATACGCTCTAGTCGCCTGAGGGACTCGAGCTAAAACATCGTCCCAAGCCGGGCTGTTATCCATACCGGACTCCCAAGGATGGAAGCTTGAGATCAAACCAGTCCCATGAGGGTCACGTTCTCTGTACCACCACTCATGATAACGGACAAGTTTTGGGAATAATTCATCTAATTTTTCTTGGGCAAGGAGTTTATCTTGGCTTTGTTCAAAAATCATTCTCACCATAGTAGCGAGCAATGGTGGCTGAGAAATAGAAGTACTAGGCGGGTTACCGGCCACTCCCCATTGATCAGGCCCAGGAAAGTAATCATCTGACTCTTGATGAAATACGACATGAGGCACCATGCCATTTTCCCACTGCCCTAAAAACAATGTTTCAAACTCGCGCCATGCCCGCGCTTCATTGATGTGTAGCCAACCTAAAGCTGTGATCCCTGCATCCCAATTCCACTGAAAGGGGTATAAACCTTTTGTAGGTACTGTATACCCCCCTAAATCATTTACGGTTAAGACACGCTTTGCTTCTGTAATTAATGCTTGTGTGTTATTCATAGAATAATATTTCCGTTTTCTGCGTACCAACGTGTTTTATTACTTTTAGGCTTTAAATAGAGAGTTGAGCCTTGTTCAATCTCAACTTCATTTTCAATATTAACTCTAAAGAGTTCACCATTAAGCTCTGCCGAAAGCTGTTGATGCGAACCAAGCCTTTCTCTAGTCAGGACTTGTATCGGCCAAAAACCTTCTTGATTTTCTAACGAGACCTCAAAATCTTCAGGACGAATCCCCAGTTCATAAGCTCCATTCGGTACATCGCCCGATTGAAGGCCAGGAGAAATAAAGTTCATCGGTGGGTTACCAATAAAGCTACCAACATATTTAGTCGCAGGGTTAGCGTATATTTCATCGGGGACATCATACTGGTCAATGCGTCCGGCGTTCATCACGGCAATACGATCGGCCAAACTCATAGCCTCTACTTGATCATGAGTTACATATACCGTGGTTGTTTTAGAAGCAGCCAATACTGACTTGAGTTCGGCCCGCATTTGCAAACGCAAAAGTGCATCGAGGTTTGATAGAGGTTCATCCATAAGTAACACATCAGGCTCTACTGCTAGCGCTCTCGCAACCGCCACCCGTTGACGTTGCCCACCAGAAAGTTGCCCCGAGTATCGAGTTAACAAATGGTCTATATGCATCAGCTTAGCGAATCGCTCAACATTATCCTTAATCTTTTCTTCACTAGCTTTCTTCATACGTAAACCAAATGCTATGTTTTCAAACACGGTCATATGAGGGAAAACCGCATAGTTTTGAAATACCATAGCGACATTACGCGCTTTGGGCGGCAAATGAGATACCACTCTGTCTCCAATGCGTATCTCGCCAGAGTCTTGATTCTCAAGCCCTGCAATGATCCTCAATAGGGTCGATTTTCCGCAGCCTGAAGGGCCTAACAACACCGTAAATTCTTGATCTCTTATGTCCAGAGAAACCGACTTTAGTATGTGGGCATCGCCGAATGATTTCTTCACATTTTCAATTGCAATAGTAGTCATATTTAATTCCTAGTAGTTCTTTTAATCCGTCGCTTTAAACGGTTCTAGCGGTTAGCAATTCCCCACATACTGAAGAGATACTTTCTCACTACAAATAAGAAAAGTAAGGCTGGTACAATTAAAATAAGCCCGCCGGCAAACTTCACCTCAGCCGGTGATGAAGACAAACTCTGCACGAGAAATGCCGTTAATGTTTGGTTGTTAATTGTTAGCACGGCTGCAGCAAACACTTCATTCCAAGAAATCACAAACGCAAATACAGCGGATGCGGTCAAACCAGGTAATGCCAAAGGTAGAACCACTTTCATAAAAGCCTGCCAGCGATTACAGCCTAATACCCAAGCCGCTTCTTCAAGCTCAACAGGTATCCCCATAAACAAGCTTGACGTTATTAGAACGGCGAATGGCAACGCTAAAGAGGCATGCACTAAAGACAAACCAAATAATGTGTCATCAAGTCCTACATTGATAAATATCACAGCCAAAGGTAATGCTAACAGAGGCATTGGAAAGGCCCTGGTTAGCAATATCAGCATTCTAAAAAGATCTTTCCCACGAAACTCAAATCGCGCTAATGCATAACCCGCTGGCGTACCAAGCCCAATAGAGATTACCATTGTGAACAGCGCGGCAATCAAAGAGTTAGTCAGTGCATCTAATACGCCGTAGTAGTTCATGAAGAAACTGAGGGTTTCTAAATCGAACTCAGGAATAAAAGATTTCGGCCACCCATTTACCACTTGCGCAGAGCTAAATGCACTCACGGATAAGAGGTAAATTGGGAAAGCAATCCAAGCGACAATAAAAGCAGTGCCACTGATAAATAGCCACTTCCAAACTTTTTTACGGGTATGCTCGGCCTTAATTTCTTGTTCAACTAAGGCATCTATTGACTCACTCATACCTGCGCCTCCTTAGGAACACGTAACACTTTCAAATAAAACAAAGTAAAAATGGCAGATAGCACGAGTATCACAACAGCGTAAGCTGCCGCCGCTCCTGAGTCTTGATACTCAAACGCCCAATTGAATGCTTCCCCCATTAGAACTGGCATATTGGTACCACCAAGCAACATAACAACGGCAAACACTTCAAATGCTAATAGTGTCCGTAAGATCAAAGCGGTTTGTAGACTAGGCCGAAGCAAAGGCAGAGTGACCTTCCATAAGCGCGTCCAAGCGTTGGCTCCAAAAATTTCCGCTGCTTCATAATATTCCTTTGGTATTAAACCAATACCTGACACAATTATGACTAACAAAATCGCTGTCGCACGCCATATTTCTGCAAACACAATCGCCACAAAAATAGCCACGGGATTGTTATAATTTAGCCAGCTTTCCGGGCCATCGATCACACCTATTGAGAATAAAAAGCTATTTAAAAAGCCATTTTGATCAAGCAGTGCCAACCAAATAATTCCTGCGGCCAAATCGGAAATACCTAGTGGAATAGTCCAAATATATAAGACAGTATCTCTACCCTTTTTCATTTTCGTGATCATCAGCGACATCCCAACTGCCATACACAATTGAGTAGGAACAACGACTAACGTTAGCAACAAGGTGTTCTTCAATGACGGGAGAAAGTTAAAATCATTAACGATCGTGTCAAAGTTAATTAGACTCAATTCATTATTTGTGTCAGTAAAAGCTTGCACAAAAACTTCGACAAAGGGGTAAATAAAAAACACCAACAAAAACAATATACTTGGTGCAATTAATAGATAAGGATAAGATTTTTTATTCATAAATATTCCGCGGGCCTGTTAGAGTAAACGAGTGTGATCTACTGACGCCTCAGTAGATCACGGTCTGTTCTTCTATTAGTTAACAGGACATACCCCTTCACTCGGCGCATCTGGCGCCCAACACGGTGCATCTGCTTTTTTCATAATAGAAGCCAGCTGCTTAGCTTGACGATCTAGAATCTGATCAATGTTGGCATTGCGTAATACAATTTGTTGGAACGTATCTTTGTAGACTTTACTAAAACGCCCACTTAGATCTCCTAAGCCAACAGGCAGCATGGAAGGTAAAGCATCAGCGGAACTTGCTTGGGTTGAAATCGCTTTACCAGCAATTTTGACATTGGAAGGAAGGTCATCAGGTAATGAGACCTGCGCTATAGGGTAAAAACCTGTTGCTTTTAAGGTTTTAATTTGCACCTCTGGCTCAGAGAGATACTTGATTAGCTCTGCGGATTGAGCACGGTCAGGTGTTCCTTTAGGAATCGCCAAACCAGCAATCACAGGCATAAAACCTCGACCCGCTTTCGCCGCTGGAGCAGGGAAAGCGACAAAGTCATCTGGGCGTTGATCAAAAGCGTCTTTAAGACGAGCCGTGTGATCAAATGCCACCCATACTTCCTCTGTCAGCAAAGGCTCTTGCATTAAGCTATAGGCTGTTGACCTTGGGTTAACATTTTGCCAAGTGTCTCGAAACCATTTCCACATGGCTTTTGCATCGTCACTACGAAACTCTGTCACAACAGAGTTAGTGAATGAGGGGTATAGGTAACCCTGTAAAAATCGATGAATTAGGCCCTTATCACCTGCTGGGAAGCCTAATTTAGCACTCCCGGTTTCTGCCTTTAATGTTGCAGCCCACTGGGCTAACTCATCATAGCTTAAGGCATTAATGTCAGCACCCTCTGGTAAGTAAGGCAAGGCTTTCTTATTCGCAGCCATAATGTACGTTGCTTGCATCCAAGGAATGTACTTTTGCTCACCAGTACTTAACTCTCCAAGTTGCGACATTGTTTTATTAGCAGCAATCTCAGGCACATCAGCCAGTACATCATCAATAGAATCTAGTGAATCTTTAATTTGTGGAAACTGCCCGTGTAGTGCACCTAAAACGCCTAGAGAGATCGAGTTCGCTCTGGTTTCAGCCTGAATACGGGAAAAGAATGGTCCTGCTTCTTGCGGCAGAAATTTGACTTCACCATCGAAATTTATCAATACATCATTTCTCATAGCATCCGCTTCTTTCAAAGGGTTTGCTTGAGTAGAGTAAAAAATCAAATCGCTAGCTGACGCTACGGAAGATCCTAATAGAATTGGCAAAATTAATTTTTTTATCATTTTCAGGGTCCTATTTTTTATCATTGTTATAAGGTTCAATCTTGTCCATCTAGAGAGATGAACGCTTGCTACAGCAAGTTGCTTGACACAAAGTCCAAACAACTGGTGTCTCTTTCGACCAACTTGTACTTAATAAGCTTGTGCCGCGGTACAACCACATGGCCATTCAACTCAGTTTGTAAAATACTAATAATGGACTGACTATGATCATCCATAGAGGTTTTAAGTGTGGAGATGCTTGGCTCGCCGATTTGCGACAAAGGCAAATCATCGCAACCAATTACTTGAATATCTTTGGATGGGTCTAGCCCTAACTTTTTCGCTGCCTTCACTACTTGAAATGCAATTACGTCCGAGGCACACACAAAACCAGTAGGAGGTGTGGCACTTTTCAATAAGCTAGTCGCTAGGTTAAAAGCGTCTTTTTCGACAATTTCCATAGTGTGAATATCAGAACTTAGCCCAGCTTTACTCATTGCCTCTTCATACCCTGCTACTCTTAATTTCGCGGTATAAAAACGTTCTGGCAGATTAAGCAAAGAGATTTTTTTATGACCTTTATTAATTAGGCTTTGTGTTGCCTCTCCAAACCCCGCACTGGCATCAGTATCAATCCAATTATGAGTATCCGCATCTTGCGTGCGTCCATGAGTGACAAAGGGAACACCTCTTGATTTCAGTAGCTCAACACGTGGATCAAATTTTCGAGTTCTTAACACGACAAAAGCATCTACTCGCTGGCTGTCAATGAATCGCTTATAGGTAACCAGTTCTTCTTCACCTTCAGGTGCATAGGAAATAATTAGATCAAGTGCTGGGTTATGAGCATATAAAGCTTGCCCAAAATGCATTAAGAAGTGACTTAGAAAGTGGTCGCGCATATCACCGTAAGGAACAGGTAACAGAATGCCTATCGCATTACTTTTGCCTGTAACCAAGCGACGAGCGGCTAAATTTGGAACGTATCCAAGCTCATCTGCTGCCTGTTGAATACGTTCACGGGTCTGAGGATTAACATCATTGTATCCTGCCAAGGCACGAGACACCGTGGTTACAGAGATATTTAAATGCTCAGAGATCGACTTTAAAGTGACTTTATTTTTCTTATTCATATCGGTTTTCTTTTATCCGAAACGTTTCGGATAAATATAGACCAAAACGTTTCGGATCACCAATAAAAACATATACTTTTTTGTTAATAAACAACACTGTAATGTTCTAAGGAAAAAGAGTGGGAATTAACTTATTGTTTTTATTAAAAAACAAAACACTGTCTAAACCAATTATTAAACAAAAAAAGCTCAGCGCCTTTTAAAGCGCTGAGCTTTTTCTTTCAATTTTTCGCTTCAGGTTCTACTCAAGACTCTTGAGAAGCAGCCTCTACTGTATCATCTACCGCTTTAACCAATAACAGGCCAACTGTAAGCACAATGGCACCACAAAGCAGGAAGACGCAACGCCCCCAGAATGGGTTTGGAATAATGAACATTCCCATTACCCCAACCCCAGCAACGGCAATCAAGGTACCAAGCATCTTACGCTGCTTGTTATCTAGCGCTTTTTGAACACTACCTTCTGAGACCAGCGGAGTGGCCAGGTTGTTAAAGAATAGATCAACATCTTTCTGACGCTCTGCCGTCAATGGCTTATAGAACAAGGTTGATAGCATGAAGAAACCACCCGTGAAGACAATGTGCCCTAGCAAGCCAATCGCAACCTTAATATCTGACCACTCACGTTTTGTTAGTTCCTCTAAACCTAATACGTTTTGTACAAGCTCAGGAGTAATCACGAAACCAACATAGTAAGAAACAAAGCCACCCATTACCAAGGTACCCCAACCCGCCCAGTCAGGAGTCTTCTTGATAAAGAAGCCTAAGAACGCTGGAATGGTCATTGGGAAGCCAATCAAGGCACCAACATACATCATGGTGTCAAATAAGCTTAGCCCTTTCAAAGAGTTGATAAAGAGTGCGATTAAGATAATGGCAATACCAAATATGGTCGACATTAGCTTGGATACAAACACCAACTCTTTCTCTGAAGAATCAGGGCGTACAATTGTTTGGTAGAAGTTCTTAACGAAAATACCAGAGTTTCGGTTAAGACCTGAGTCCATAGAAGACATGGTTGCTGCAAACATAGCTGCAATCAATAAACCTACCATACCGGCAGGCATGTACTGCTCTACAAAGTATAAGTAAGAGAAGTCAGCGGCTTTCTTACCAGCATCTGGATAGATAGCGGCAAGATCAACACCTTGACCCGCAACAAACCAGCTTGGCATGAACCAGATTAAAGGCCCCATAGTCATTAAGACACAAGCCAATAATGCGGCTTTTTTAGCATTTTTAGAGTCTTTTGCAGCTAAGTAGCGGTACGAATTCAGCATGTTATTGGTAATACTGAATTGCTTGAAGAAGATAAATACAGCCCAGATACCAAAAATACTCATGTAATTTAGGTTATTACCAGCTAGGAAAGTACCGCCTTCTTGAAGAGGGAAGTTAT
This sequence comes from Marinomonas epiphytica, assembly GCF_054780655.1. NCBI lineage: Bacteria > Pseudomonadati > Pseudomonadota > Gammaproteobacteria > Oceanospirillales > Oceanospirillaceae > Marinomonas > Marinomonas epiphytica. The sequence continues at coordinate 532,795 of NZ_BAAGVX010000026.1, read as the reverse complement.
TGATAATCTCACCAACACCGCCACCTTTAACAATTGCCACGGCCGCACAGGTAATGGTAACCGCCATGATGATGACCATCTGCATAAAGTCAGATGCAATAACCGCCCATGATCCACCGGTTACCGACATAACCAATACAACCAAACCCGTAATGATGATGGTTGTTGTCATGTCTACACCAAAGATACTTGAGGCAATGATCGCCAAAGCATTCAGCCAAACCCCTGCTGAGACGATACTGTTTGGCATGCTTGACCAGGTAAACACCTGCTCATTTTTAGAACCAAAACGCATCCGGATCGCTTCAATAACGGTAATAACACGTAGCTGTCTGAATTTAGGGGCAAAATACAGGTAGTTCATAAGATAACCAAACGCATTGGCAACAAAAATTACTGCCACTGCAAAGCCATCGTTGTAAGCTTTACCTGCCGCACCCGTAAAGGTCCAAGCACTGAATTGAGTCATAAAGGCGGTCGCCCCTACCATCCACCACAACATATTACCGCCACCGCGGAAATAATCACTTGTAGTACTTGTAAAGGTACGGAACATCCAGCCAATCGTGATTAAGAATAGAAAGTATATTCCTACAATGAGAGTATCCATCGCGTTTCCTATATTATTTTTGTAATCGTTAAGTCATATCTGCAATTAAGTAATTTAATAATACAAATATAAAAATCCCATTCTACCCCCCCGGATAGAATGGGCACAGCCAATTAACCTGCCAACATCAGTTTCTGGCTGTTAATGTCTACTAGAGTAGACGATAAAGAATGAACAAAATGTCACAAGATAACGGATCGTCTAGCAAGTGTCATTTTGTAGTAAAATAATACAAATAAAAAAGGATATATTTCAAGCTTTTTTATGTTATTAATTTGTTGGCTTTCACATTAAACTGCGCCCAAATTCACTCGAGCGCAGCTACTCTTTATAAAATCGCCATCGCACCTTGCCAAGAAAACTCTCCGCGAGTCGTCTTAACCGTATGCGACTGTTTCTGATCCACATCCGTCAGATTAGAAACACCAAAACGATAGTAGTTGCCAGTAACTGTAGCTATCTCAATCACTGTGCCTTGCTCACTTTCGCCAATAACGTCAATGGTTTCAACCTTACCACGGGCGTTGTCAGACGCTTCAATAGACTCATTAAAATAGCCATGAGTTTCCAGCACTGAAGCAAAGCAATGATTAGCTCCTTTCTGGCGCAGTATGAAGGCTGGTTCTGTCCGTAAGTTGAAATCAGGGTCATTGGCACCAATACGAGTAAAAATCACTTCACTGCCCGCAGGTGCGCTGGCAACCAAACTATAGTAACTGGTATCGTGCAACCAACTTACCAAGCTGCTGCCAGTTACAGCCCCACTCGCCACCTTCCAAAGGTGTTGATAACCGTAATCTGAACCTAGCGGTTTCAATTTTTGCTCAATCTGGCAATCAAAGTCAGTGCGGATAACCTGACCAAGAAAGTGGAAAGGTAAATCGTATTGATGCTCTTGGTCACTTAAAATTCTGTAAACATCAATAACCAATGGCTTTTCAAATTCTTCTAGGTCAGCCAGCAACACACTTCGCTGCATTACGACGCCCGGATAGTAGTCCTCGATAACCGCACTGGCTCCTTGAAAGTTTGGGTTGTCTGTCTCGAAGAAGTGCTTACGACCAAACTTAGTTTCCGCTAAAGCAGTGTTAAAATCATTTTGCGTTTTACCATCCACCGTTACTGTATTATGTGCAACAGTTTGTTTGCAGTAGCTTTTGTTCTCAGGAATGTATCTCCCACCAAATTTTGGTTCGACATTGACCCAGCGCCCAAAGCCATAATCTTGTAAAACTTCGTGACCACGGTTAAAAACACTCAGATGTAAGCCGTCATAATGACCATGATCTAATGCAGAATGATATTGATGATCTGAACCATGCTGACCAAACCACAGCAATACCATGGTGTCATCATCTTGTTTGTCTCGGTGACGCAGTATACTCACACCGCCTTTTTCCCCTTTAGGGCCGTCACTCAGTAACACACTTCCCCACGAAAATGGCTTGATCTCTTGCGCACTGGATACAGCATCAGATAAAGCTGCACCTGAGCTATGAACCCAAACATTCTGCTGATGGTTTGCCATACTCACGAGTGTCTCAGTTTGCTCATAACGGGCAAAACACACACTAGTCGCGATAATAACCCCCTCATCATTAATGCTGATGGTTTTGGATGAGTCATTAAGAGCCGGCAATCGACCATCAGGGAAAGCTGTGGCCATAACAGCATAGGACGTCGTTTTAATAATAGAATTGTTGTAACGATAAATGCCTAATTCAGGCTGGCGGCGTTCAATCGATTCTGCAAAAAGGAAAATAGGTCGCAGGGAGAATCTATGGTAATAAGGCCCTTCCATGTAATAACCATCGGGTGAAAAAAGGTTATCTAATTGAGCGAGGAAGCCCCCTGATTTACTGTCTAACTTTAAGCCATATAAAGCTTTATCCACTGATGACTGATCGTTTATCGCATAGCCACATATCCCAACCGCAGCCACAGCCCACAAACCATGGTTATGAACAATGTCGAAATCATGACCATAGGTCACTACGAACATATGAATCATAGGTTTAAACAAGTCTTCTGTGATCTTATTTTTCTGCTCTTCAGATAAAGTATGGTATACACAGCTGTAGGCACAAGAAGCGTACAGCATCCACATATTTTCATTGAGTGTTTGATGAAACAACTTACCCGGCGGATTCGTATCTCGGCTGGTGTTATCTTCAAGGCTCGGATACACCTCAGCATATTTCAATAATAAGGTAACAACAAAGTCGCGATAGCTGTCTTTTTTCGTGATCAGAAAAAGCCGTGCAGCTGTATCCATGATGATGTAATTTTGCTTATGGCGGTTATGTTCATAACCACCTGCTTCACCGTGCCCAGGCACTTCAATACCAACTTGCTCAATATACTTTTCTACTTTGGCAATATCACGACTTAGCCCTTGACCTAACAAGGTGTCTTGTCCCAGTTGTGTAGCTAACTGTGCAGCCTCTTCAAAGCTTAGTAGTAATGGCTGATAACTCATAATTCGTTCCCTTGGCATTTTGCCTCATTAATCAATTTGTAAGGACCTTCCCAGCTATATTGCGTGCCATCACAAGTCAGAGTATGGCGGGTTTGAGAGTCAACATTCGGCACGTTACTTACTAACAGAGTGTAAAGAGCGTTTTGTGAGGATATTTCAATGGCTGAAGCCTCCTTGTTATACCCCAAAACACGAACACTAAGGACTTGCCCACGCGCCTGTGTAGACTCTTCAAATTCTTCGTTAAAGTAGCCGTGAGTTTCCAATACAGAAGCAAATAAGGTGGTCTGACCTTGGCTTCTTAAGCTAAACGCATTTTCTTTGCGCAGGTTAAAGCTTGGATCGTTCGCGCCAAGCTGAGTAAAGACTATTTCATCCTTATTATTAGCATTAGAATTGGAGCTGGTACCATGCCAAGTATAATAGCTGTTACCTTGTAACCAGCTGACCAAGCTACTTTCTGGTGCCTCACCCGAGGCTAATTTCCAAAGATGTTGGTAGCCTTGATCTTCTCCCCATGGGGTAAGCTCGTCTTCCGCAACATAACTAAAATTGGTACGTACAATTTGCCCTTCATATTGATGGCTATAGTCATAAGTGTGCTCTTCATCGCTGGTTAATCGAAATAAATCCACTAGCAAAGGAGCAGTAAACTCATCGCTTTTCAGCATAAAAACACTACGCTGCATAGGTACTTTATCGTAATGTTCATTAGCAAAAGCGCTCATGGCAACCAATTCAGAGCTTTCAATAAAAAAGTGAGGCGTTCCATGCACAGCGTCCGCTTTCTGCACGTCAAAACCATTTTGACTGAGCTGATCAATAGTGACTAGGTTGTGAGCAATAGTATGGCGAGCATAAGACACATTCTCGGGTAAATAGCGTCCACCAAATTTTGGCTCAACGTTAACCCAGCGGGCAAAACCGTATTCACGCAGTACTTCTTGGCCAGAGCTGAAGAAACTAATGCCTAACGTATCAAAATGGCCATGCCCCATCCCATGCTGTCCATAGGACATAAGCAGCTGACTGATGTTCCCCTTGCCATCGTCGGCACGTAGAATACCTATTGCCCCTTTATCACCATTCTCACCTTCTTTTAGTTCAACACTGGGCCAGTGAGGCGTTGAAATTTTACCAGAATGTTTGGCAACCGCGTGCTGTTTTGAGAGTGACAAGCCTGTACCATGTAGCCATACACCGCCCTGAAGTTCAGCCATGCCAATGACGTTTTCATCGCAAGCATAGTGATCACTCAAGACACTCAGAGCAACTTGTACTCCCGCATCGGTTACGCCCATGGTTCTAGAAGCGTCATTGAGTGCTGGAAAAGCCCCGTTAGGGTAAGCCGTGGTTAATAAAGCATTCACTGTGCGCCCTATGACCCCACCTTTATATTGATAGATTTCCACCTCAGGAAAGTGACGATGAATTACTTCGGCAAAAAGACAGGTCGGATAAATGGCATACCTGTGATAGTAAGGCCCTTCAAGATAGTAACCAGCAGGCGAAAACAATTTAGATAACTGGGCCAAGAAACCGCCTGAGCCGTTATTTTCTTTGCCGTACACAGACATTTTTAAATAATCCGGCTTACCTATCGCAACACCACATATACCTACGGCAGCCACCGCCCAAATACCGTGATTATGAATACGGTCGAAATCATGGCCATATTTAACGGTAAACATGTCCAGCATAGGCTCAAACAAGTTTTCTATAATATGGTTTTGCTGCTGAGCCGTCATAAGGTGAGCAACATTGGAATAAGCAAGACTACTAAACAGCAACCAACAATGCTCATTTAAAATTTGATGAAAAAGACGACCTGTTGGATTAGTGTTTTTTTGGACGTGAAAACCAAAAGAGAGATACTTATCGGCATACTCCGATAACAGTGAAACGACAAAATCTGCGTATTTTTTTTGCTCTGTCACTAAAAATAAGCAACTCGCCATATGCAGGTATTTGTAATTTTGCTTATGTCTATTGTGTTCATAACCACCCGCCTCACCGTGCCCAAGCACTTCTTGTGGTAAAGCTATAAAAGCATCTACTTCTTTTATATGCTCTGAAATAGTGTTCCCCATTAGTGTATCTGAACCGAGTTCAGCGCGAAGTTGTAGCACTTCATCCTTAGTAAACAGCATTCAAAAGCCCCTTTACTGGTTGGTATTTTTAATATTTATTAATGCTATTGTAATACAAATATTAAAAAACCAACACTACGCCCCCATTTGTTACCTTAATACGCACTATAACGAGTCATAAATGGTTTATAAAAATGAACTAGTTAAGCCAGAAATTACGTTTAGCGCCTTTTACTCACAGATAACTTACCCTAGTATCTGAGCTTTCTTAGAGGTAAAATTGAACACTTGCTCAACCTCAATCAGGTATTAACAAATGAGATCACAAACAAAGTTTGACCGAGAAGACGTCATCCAGAAAGCCACCCACTTATATTGGGAAAAAGGGTTTCATGGCACTTCCATGCGCACGCTTCAGGATGTGATTGACATGCGGCCTGGCAGTATTTATGCAGCCTTTGGTAGTAAAGAAGGGCTCTTCAAAGAGAGCTTGAATTATTACTTACAGCAGGGCATCAAGGAGTTGCATCGCAGCTTAGCCAATGCAAAATCTCCTCTGCGGGGGGTAAAACAATTTGTTCGCCAACTTGTCATTTGCGATGACGGTTCCCAGCCCAATAATATTTGTATGCTAACGAAAACCATTGGGGAGCTTACCGAAGAAAATGCAGAGCTGTTAGAGGTGGCCAAAGCCGCCTTAAAGAAAATGGAAAACGAGTTTGCCAACGCCTTAGCTAAAGCCCAGCAACAAGGTGAACTTGAGCCCTCACAAGATTGCGATGAACTAGCACGATTTCTTCAAATACAGATCGCAGGAATGCGAATGTATGCAAGGCTGAATAATGACCCTACCCCTCTCGCTAAAATGATAGAAGAGATATTCGCCCAGTTTTCCATCAGCAAACCGAGTTAAGCCCAACGGTTAAAGTGCTTAAGACATGGTTGATAGTAGAATGCTTGTTTCGCTGTTTAAAATACCGTCTACTTCACGAACTCTACGCAGCACCTGATCAAACTCTGCTAGGCTGGTCGTCTGCAATTCCGCAACTAGATCCCAAGCTCCATTAGTGGTGTGTAAGCGAACTAATTCCGAGATACCTCGCAGCTTTTTGATGACCTGAGACGTTGAATGCCCTGCGACTTCTATCATCATAATGGCTCGCACGGCTTCTTTTTCTACTTCTTGATGAACTTTAACAGTAAAGCCTGATATTGCTCCGTTAGACAACAAGCGATCTAAACGATTTTGGACAGTTGCTCGCGAGACTTTAAGTGTCTGCGATAAATAAGAAATTGAAGCCCGACCATCCTTACGAAGCTCAGAAATCAAGGCACTATCTAGTGTGTCGTAAATGTATGGCATGCATCAACCTATCGAAATGATAAAAACACCTTATCAAAGTGTATAAAATTAGATTATTTTATATAAAAAAGTGACATTTTAATCAACATTTGTCTGCAATAACATAGAGCCTTAATTTAATAGGAAGGTTACTATGTCTCATTCTAAAGTTGTTAACTCTCATCTCTATAATCAGGCACCTGAAGCGATCGTGATGGTACGCCCTCATCATTTTCAATCTAACACTCAGACTATGCAGGACAACGCCTTTCAAAAAACCTGCCTGTCTCTGGATAGTGCCCGAGACGCTTACCAAGAAGTGACCAGAGCCGTCAGTAAACTTAGACAGTCAGGTGTGCAAGTACATTTATTTGAAGACAAAAAAACCCTTACTCCAGACTCAGTATTCCCAAATAATTGGTTTAGTACTCACCATCAGGGCAGTTTGATCAGCTATCCAATGTACGCAGAAAACCGCCGTAATGAATACCGACAAGACATTATTGATTTCATCAAGAAAGAGTACAATTTCACAGACCTCGTGGACTATCGAGGCTACGCTGAACAAGGGCTGTTTTTAGAAGGAACAGGCGCCGTTGTTTTTGACCATGTTAATAGAGTTGCTTATGCCGCACGATCTAAGCGTTGTGACCAAGTATTGCTTGATAAATTATGTGCTCATATCGGCTACGATGGAGTACTTTTTGATGCTGCAGATGAGAACGGTGTCGCTGTTTATCACACCAACGTATTAATGTGCATGACTCGACATTTTGTCATGATATGCATGGACATGGTCAGTGAGGAAGACAAGCCAAAATTGCAACAGCATTTTCAACAGGCAGGTTTATCCATTATTGAACTTTCTATGGAACAGATTAGCCAATTTTGCGGTAATGCCATCGAACTAGAAGGAGATACTCTTTTATTGGCCCTATCACAAACAGCTTATGAGGCTTTAACTAGCGAGCAGAAAGGTAAAATAGAACAAACTCATGCTTTATTACCTTTAGCGGTTCCGACAATTGAGTCTGCTGGCGGGTCAGTACGTTGTATGATTGCCGGGGTTCACATTTAACGAAGAGCCATTTTCAACTGAACACTTCCTTGTGTAATTATCAGGCTAGGTTGTTTACACTAAGAGCACCCTAGCTAGGAATAAATTTCATTGATACCGAGTTCACACAGTGACGAAGGTTTTTTGAGGTTAAACCTTCCCCTTCAAACACATGTCCAAGGTGGCCATCGCATTGCGCGCATAGGATCTCAGTTCGGCAGCCATCTGCGTCGACCTCTCGTTTTACTGCTCCCGTTATTTCATCATCAAAGCTGGGCCAGCCACAATGAGACACGAACTTATGTTCTGACGTATAAAGCGGTGCCTCACACTGTCGGCAAACATACACCCCCCCTTCCATAGTATCTGTATATTCACCGCTAAACGGTGGTTCCGTTCCTTTATTGAGAATGACATGGGCTTCAAAGTCCGTCAGATCATTATAAGATTTCGTCATGTTCTTCTCTCTGCCTGTCTGAAAAAATATTCCTTAATCTACCCTGTTGTTAAGAAGGTTGACAAGTTTTTGAGTACTCTCTCTTCTAGCTTGCACAAAAAAACCGCACTTGAGCATTGTTTACAACAAACTCTCGTGCGGTTTTTATGCTGTTTGCTGAATTAGCCTTTAACAACCATCACAGGCATACTCGCTTGGCTTACTACTTTGGTCGCTATCGACCCTATCATAACGCTACCAACACGAGATTGCTTATGGCTAGCCATGACAATAGCTTCAACCTTATACTCATTGGCAACCTTTAATATGGATTCAGCAGGCTTACCTTCAACGACTTTGATCGTGCAGTTTTCAGCATCTACTGGTAAGTCTTCATTAACAAACTCAGTAAGCTTTTGATGAACAGTGCGAACCGCTTTATCAAAGCTGCCTGGTTTAAAATAGCTGCCCACAATAGGCATTTGATAGCCTGCTAAAGCCGTCAGCAAGATCAAGTTCCCACCAGGCTTTAGAACATGCAAAGCATGCTCTATTACCTTGTCGGTATAGCCTTGTTCAGCCAAGTCCACAGGAACAAGTACCGAGTTATACATGATATTGCTCCTTATACCGCCGCTCTATGAGAAGGGCTCGCCATCCGTGCCTGCTGAAGCTTACGAATCACCAGCAGTAACAAGATCGCAGGAATAAAGACAAGTTCTTTCGGTGGTCGATCCGACTCAACTTCAAGCCCTCGAATTTCCCAACCAAAGTCGATTCCCGCTTTCGCTGCTGGGCTATCGAAGTCCACATAATCCACGGTCCAGATATCATCGACTTGACTCATATTTAAACCTAGAGATTGCAATCGAGCCATACCATCACCCGCAGCATTAGTAAGCTGTAGCGGTACGGTTTTGCTGATTTCATCCCCTTCTAATGTCACACCTTCCACTTGCAACTGAATAAAGCCACCATTTTCCAGACCTTCCATTTGCTCAATCAAAGCGGAGCTAGGTAGGTGTGTTTTTGGCTCGTAGACCATGTCCCACCAAAAACCAGGACGGAATAATGAGAAGGCAATCAGCACAAGCACCATAGACTCCCAAAACTTGCTCTTCACTAGCCAGTACCCTTGAGTACCTGCCGAGAAAACAAGGATGGCAACAATCGCACTCACGACGGTCAGAACTAAGTCAAAGAATGACCCAATGCCAATCAACAATAACTGAGTATTATAGATAAACATAAATGGTAGAATGGCGGTTCGGATATCGTAAATAAAACCTTGAATACCGGTCTTAATTGGATCATCACCACTGATTGCGGCCGCGGCAAATGCCGCCAGACCAACGGGAGGCGTATCATCAGCAAGGATACCGAAGTAGAACACAAATAAGTGAACTGCAATCAAAGGGACGACCAAACCATTTTCGGCACCTAATGACACGATAACAGGCGCCATCAAAGTAGATACCACAATATAGTTGGCCGTTGTTGGTAGCCCCATCCCTAACACGATACATATAATAGCCGTGAAGATAAGGATTAGAATCAGGTTACCACCCGAGATAAACTCGACAAACTCAGTCATCATTTGACCTAAGCCTGTTAAGGTAACCGTACCAACAATAATGCCTGCTGCTGCGGTAGCAATACCTATCCCGACCATATTACGAGAGCTGGTAATCATGCCATCAACAAATTCATTCCAACAAACTTTAAATTGCGACGCCCAATTTTCCTCTTTACGGAACCAAGACTTTATAGGTCGGTGGGTCAGTACCACCGCTATTAAGAAGGCCACCGAATAAAAAGCCGATTGCTGAGGGGAATACTGTTTCACCGCTAGAGCCCATAGCAATACCACGATAGGCAATGAGAAATACAAACCAGAATATACAGTCGGTTTGGTTTCCGGCAATTTGTCTAGCGTAATACTGGATTCGTCATCGGCCAAATCAGGGTATACAGCAGAGAGCTTAACTAAGGCAAAGTAAGCCGCAATGATAGCCGCTAACATCACAATAGTAGCGGCACTACCTAGCATGGCTTCAAGCATGGTTGAACCATAGTACACCACGATACCTAACACCATTAGAATGGCGGTGATGCTCACCCAAGACAGCATACGCTGAGCAAAGGTAGGCTTATGCAAGCGCTCTATGCCCTGCATATTGAGCTTTAAGGCTTCTAGGTGAACGATGTAAACCAAGGCTATGTAAGAAATAATAGACGGTAAAATCGCATGTTTGATTACTTCAATATATGGAATCCCCACGTATTCCACCATTAAAAAAGCTGCCGCCCCCATAATGGGTGGAGTAAGCTGGCCATTAGTTGAAGCCGCTACTTCAATCGCCCCCGCTTTCGTTCCTGGGAAGCCCACTCGCTTCATCAAAGGAATAGTAAACGTACCGGTTGTCACAACATTGGCAATGGATGAGCCTGAAATGATACCACTTAACCCGGAGGCTACCACTGCGGCTTTGGCCGGACCGCCACGCATGTGCCCTAACAAGGAAAAAGACACCTTAATTAGGTAATTACCTGCGCCAGCTTTATCTAGCAATGAACCTAGCAATACAAATAGAAATACAAAAGCAGTGGATACCCCAATAGCCACCCCGAATACACCTTCTGTGGTAATCCACTGGTGAGAAGCGACTTTATTTAAACTTGCGCCTTTGTGCGAGATCACATCTGGCATGTATTGCCCAGCGAAAGTAAAAGTTAAAAACACCAAGGCAACGACCACTAATGGTGGCCCTAAAGAGCGTCTTGTTGCTTCTAATAAGGTAAGTATGCCCACTACAGCAACGGCCACATCGGCAAAAATGGGCGCTCCCATTCGGTTCGCAAGATCGGCACGGAAAACTAGTAGGTACAAACAGCAGCCAGAGGCGGCTAACGCTAATAAAATATCAATTACAGAGGCAGAGTCTTTACTTGAGCTTTTTGCGGCCGGAAATAAGAAAAAGGCTAGAAACGTCGCAAAAGCCAAGTGAATGTATTTTGCTTGGTCTTCGTTAAAAGCCGCAAAATCAAGCATAAATGGCAATGGTGATGCATACCAAAGTTGGAACGCAGCCCAGGCGATCAAAACTGTAGTAACGATGGTGGCCATTTTGCCGTGGAACTGTCGGCTGCCGGTTTCTGAGCTTAAAAACTCATCAGCAACGCTAGTCGCTTGCTCATTATTTGAGTCGGATAAATGTTTTGAAGTCATAGAAGCTATCCTAAAGCGATTCAAAAAAACACAGGGGCATTTCTGCCCCTGATATCTTGATGTAATAAACGAGGTTTATTTAATTACATCAAGCCTGCTTCTTTGTAGTACTTAACCGCACCTGGGTGCAATGGTGCACTAAGACCATCTTTTACCATTTCTTCTTTCTTCAAGTTAGCAAAAGCTGGGTGTAACTTTTTGAAAGTATCGAAGTTTTCAAACACCGCTTTAACAATGTTGTAAATCACTTCATCAGAAACATTAGTTGAGCTTACGAAAGTCGCACCTACACCAAAAGTATCAACGTCGTCAGCGGAACCTGAGTACATGCCACCAGGGATAGTAGCAGTACGGTAGAAAGAGTTATCTGCCACTAGCTTATCAACTTGCTTGCCAGATACTTCTACTAATACGCTGTCACAAGAAGTCGTTGCTTCTTTAATTGAACCACTTGGGTGACCTACAACGTAAACCATGGCGTCGATTTTGTTATCACACAATGCTTTAGACTGCTCTGACGCTTTCAATTCAGACGCCAGTTTAAAGTCATCCATCGTCCAACCGTATTCTTTCATTAGCACTTCGATTGTACCGCGCTGACCAGAACCTGGGTTACCTACGTTGACACGCTTACCTTTTAAGTCTTCAAAAGACTTGATACCAGAATCAGCGCGAGCTACTACAGTGAATGGTTCTGGGTGAACAGAAAATACCGCACGAAGATCTTTAAATGCGCCCTTGTCGCTGAACTTGCTAGTACCATTGTATGCATGATATTGCCAGTCTGACTGTGCAACACCCATTTCTAATTCGCCTTCACGAATCGTATTGATGTTGTAAATAGAACCACCCGTACTTTCTACACTACAACGAATGCCATGCTCTTTACGAGAAGCGTTCACTAGACGACAAATAGAACCACCTGTTGGGTAGTAAACACCTGTTACGCCACCGGTACCGATGGATACATATTGCTGAGCTTGTACAGGAACAGCAGTAAATAACGTGGCAATACCAGCACCTAACAATGCCGACTTAAGCTTTTTCATAGGTCATCCCCTTAGTTATAATTTGAAGCTTGTTTTGCTTACTTTTTATTACACTTTTTCGTGTTTATGCAAAGGACAAGGCTTTCCTTGCGGCCTTAACATTCATAATTGCCCTACCACTTTTCTCTAGCGCATAAGACAAATCTTTTACTTGCTCAGCATTTGACTCAGCAAGTTGTGCATTTGCTTTGTGCAGATTATTTTCAAATCCGACTCTGACATCTCCCCCGTAGGAAGCTGCTTTTAGCAAACACTCTTGTTCTTTTACTCCGAAAGCGCACACTGCCCAACGGACATCATCTAATTGATCTATATAGTCTAAAAATGGGTCTAAGTCACTCGGCTCGGAAAGTTGTTGTTTATGATAACGCCCAAGCACAAACAATAAATGATGATGAGTATCCGGTAAAACACCTCGTTCCTTAAGGTCAAGATAGTACGATAATTGTTCTGGTGAATATACAATATATTGTGAAGTTATATGTTGCAATGTAAGCCAATGAAAAAATTCGCTTGCTGCTTGTTCATGACTTTCATCTGGAATCAGCTCAACTAAAGCAAATGAAGCGGCTTCAGGTCGAACGTTCCGTATCAGCGCCATTTGCTGATCAGGCGAATACACACCTACTGCTTCCGTTGTTAATTGAACAATAACCTGATCACCCAGTGCAGATTTTACCGCTTGGTAGACCTGCAAGTTATCCTCAATCTCTAAAGAGTGGCTACCATCACCTTTACGAGCATGGAGGTGCACCATACTGGCTCCGGCTCCCACACACTGACGAACTTCGTCCACTAACTCATTGACACTAATTGGTAAATTAGGATGATCTTGTTTAGTTTTACGAGCCCCATTTGGGGCGACGATTATAATACTTTCGCCTTTTATGTCACCCATTTTATTCATTACTCCTGTCATACTAGATATTCCTTCTGACAAACAGCTTCGATGCTGGTGGCCAATGTTTCAGCTAAATACATAATTTCATCTGGCTTAATAATGAAGGGGGGAGCAAGTAATACATGATGACCTTGCTCGCCATCAATGGTGCCAGACATGGGATAACACATTAACCCTAAAGACATGGCATGAGCTTTTATTTTTGCCTCTAGTCGGCTGGCTTTTGGAAAAGGCGTATTTTTACCTCGGTCTTGCATTAGCTCTATTGCTTGAAATAAGCCGCGGCCTCGAATGTCCGCAACAAACTCGCTGCCAGACAAGCAACTAGATAAGGCTTTTTGCAACAACTGCCCCGACTCCTGAACAAGCTGCATGGTTTGGGGTTGCTGTAAAATATCCAATACTGCCACTGAGCCTGCCGCCGCGACAGCATGCCCCATGTAGGTATGACCATGCTGAAAAAAGCCAGACCCATGCTCAATAGTTTGATGAATTTGGCTGCTGGCAATCATGGCCCCGATAGGTTGATAACCTGCGCCTAAGCCTTTGGCAATGGTAACGATATCCGCCACAATACCTTCTTGTTGTTGAGCGAAAATACTTCCAGTTCGGCCCATTCCACACATCACTTCGTCTAGTATTAATAACACCCCATATTGATCACAAATTTCTCGCACGCGCTTAAAATAGCCGGCCTCAGCAGTTACTGCACCTGCCGTCGCACCGACAACAGGCTCAGCAATAAACCCAATAACGCTTTCAGGTCCCACTTTTAGCAAGCGTTGCTCAAGTTCATTGGCCATTCTTTGTCCGTATTCAAAATGGCTTTCACCTTGCTCTAAACCATGAAAGGCAAAACATGGGCTAATATGCTCCACTGGCATTAATAAAGGGTCAAATGGCGCGCGTCTTAGAGCATTGCCGCCAACGGCTAATGCGCCTAAAGTGTTGCCATGGTAGCTTTGCCGCCGTGAAATAAAGGTTTTTCGCTCTAACTCACCTCGTTCAACAAAATATTGCCGTGCTAATTTCAAAGCAGACTCAACCGCTTCTGATCCACCAGATACAAGGTATACATGGTTCAAATCACCTGGAGCTAATTCTGCAAGCTTATTCGCTAACTGCTCTGAAGCTTCTGTATGAAAAAAGCCACTGTGAGCGTAACTCAGTTGATCTATTTGCTTATGTAATGCCTGCTGAATTTGCGGATGGTTGTGTCCTAGGCAAGATACGGCAGCCCCTCCACTCGCATCCAAATAAGACTTTCCAGTTTGATCGTATATAAAACTGCCTTCACCTCTTATTGCTGTTGGCAGGTTTGCATGGCAGTGGCGTTGAAAAATATGAGTCATGTTGCACTTCGTTTATTGGTTATTAAGTAAGCTAATCTAAGACCTATTTACCTAACCAAACAAACGATATATTCTCTGACCTCATGAGAAAAAGTAATGAGACCTAAAATGTCGAGCAAGCTACCGCCTTTAAATGCAATAAAAGCATTTGAATCTGCCGCGCGCAAATTGAGTTTTTCTCAAGCAGCATTAGAATTGAATGTGACTCAAGGGGCGATTAGTAAGCAAATAAAATTATTAGAAGCGCACCTACAAACAGCTTTGTTTGATCGTAATGCCAATGGCATTAGCCTCACCCAAGCTGGAAAACAGTTTCTACCTGGTATAATGCAGGCTCTACAGACCATACAAAGCTCCAGTGCACAATTACAGCAACAACACAGCCATGCCCAGCAGTTAAAAATAAACCTGATCCCTTCTTTGGCTACACTCTGGTTTATTCCTAGGTTAAGACAGTTAGCGGAGCGTTTCCCTGAGCTAACACTACAATTGGAAGTAGGAGATGGAGCCTTTCAGTTTCATCAACAAAGTGCGGATATAGCCGTTCGATGCTTGCCTTTATCCCTTACTCATGAACACGCTGTTCTACTGTGTAAAGAGAAATTAATTCCAGTTATTCATCCTGAACTAGCTCAACAGCACCCGCTTCAAAAACCAGAAGACCTATATGAGTATCCGTTAATTACTCACACTACGCGACCACAGCTCTGGCCGCAGTTCATGAGCCATGCAGTGCAAGACCTTTCCCATAATATTCAAGCTAAAGCTCAATACAGTCATGGTTTTGAACATTTTTTCTTATCATTGGAAGCGGCCAAGAACCAGCAAGGCGTTGCTCTTGTGCCTGATATTTTCGCGCATAAGGACATACAAGAAGGAAAGCTAATATCGCCACTGTCGCTGAGAATTAACAGTGGCTATGGATATTATTTTTTAAGCCCAAACCACCACCAGCTGGCTCCTGTTGTACAAGGCTTTAAAAACTGGCTGGTAAATGAGCTTAATTAATTGTTAACTCTAGGTAAGTTTTGCCCTCAGCAATCAGTTGGTTGTGCCCAGTACAAATGTTTAGATCCAGCACCCCATTCAAACTTCCTGTCATGAAATAGTATTCTTGCTCAGTATACCCACGACGCACGCATTCCATCATGCCTTCACGTAAGAGGGCCTGTTTGGATGGATAAAAGTCCGCATCAAGTGTGCTGTAGTCAAAGCGCTCTTTATTTCCTGCTTGTAACGAAAAATGAGCGTCTTGCAGCGTTTCTTCCGCAACAACAATGCCATAGTTGTAATAAAAATCGCAGGATTGATAGTTAGCCGAATTAATTTTAGGGCGCATTACTTCAACAGCCACCCTAGGCTCTGCCAACTTAACTTGTTCTTCTATTCGTTGTTCTACATCAGGGACACGGCATAAATAGGCAATTTCGATCTCAATACCGTCAAGGGGCTGACTTGCTAGCTCTTCACCTGCCGAGCTAAACAGTTGAAAATCAAAAATAGGAGAGATAATAATGAGTCCACTATCCTCCACCACTTTCCAACCCTTAATGCTAGCACCCGCTTCCACCAGCTGACGAATTAACAAATCTTGAGCTGCACAAATTTCGTCATAGCTTTGTGCAATTGACTCAAACTGCCCATTTTCAAATGCAGCTAGATGCGCTTGATAATCCTCATATTTCATAGTAAATCCTATTTAGTAACTCGATGACCTTGAGTATTTAGCTCAATGCGATAAATAGATGTGGAAGCAGTAATATAGAGAACCTCGCCTCCAAACTTAGCTCTGTTATCACGAGCAAAAGTACAATTAGACACCACTTCAGGCACAAAAATCTTCCCGAGTAAGGTGCCATCAGGGTGGTAAATTTGAATACTGTCTGCAGACGAAGTATATAACCAACCTTGAGTGTCAAGTCGAAAGCCGTCAGCCAGTCCAGGGGAAACCTCAGCAAAGCATCGTGGGTTTTCTAGCACCTTGTCCTGCGTTACATCAAATACCATAATGTGGTGATGCCCTGTGCCGTCTTTTCTTAACGCAGCAGAAGTATCCGCAATATAAAGCAAGCTTTCGTCAGGAGAAAATGCCAACCCATTTGGTTCTTCCATCACATCGCAGACAACCTCTAATTGCTGTGAAATGGGATCAAACCGATAAACGTAGTTACCAGCTTGTTCTGATTCGGCCTGATAGCCTTCATGGTTAGAAACAATCCCATAAGGTGGGTCTGTAAACCAAATGCTGCCATCAGATTTAACCACTAAATCATTCGGTGAATTTAAGCGTTTCTGATCATAGTGACTCACTAAGGTGGTACTGGACTTCGTCACCAAGTCGGTTTTAATAATTGCTCTAGCACCATGACTACAATGTAGTAAGTTGCCGTCTAAGTCTAAGTAATGACCATTCGTAAAGTTAGACGGAGCACGCCATTCACTCATTTTTTCATTGGCGCACCAAGTAAGAATTCGGTTGTTTGGAATATCGCTCCATAAAAGTCTTTGCTCGCTCTCCAACCAGACTGGACCTTCACTCCAAGCGGCCCCAGTACACACAGCCTCAAGCTCAGCCCCTGAAAAAAGAATGGACGACAAACGCTCATCATAGACTTCAATCGCACTCATCATAAAACTCTCTCTGCAAACCCAACAAACCATTTTAAGGAGGGTCAGAACAACCCTCCTTAAAATGCGCTAACAATCTGCTATTTCCAGATTGCTTTATAGTGCTCTCGATAATTATTATCCGGGTCAAAAATGTCGCTATCTCCCCCATCAAAAGCAATATTGTCAGGTGTCACAAGATGTACCGCCGTGGCATAGCCGCTATCTTTTTGACCTGCAAAGGCACGATTTAATTCATCTACCACTTGCCAACCATGCAAATTTAAAGGCTCAGGAACCGTACCCACTTGGTTATAATTTGCGCGTATACGTGCGTAAGCAGATTGACTACCATCACCCGCAGATAGGTTCTTAGGTAACTCATCAGCCGGCAACCCAGATGAGCTTAAAGAGGCTCCGATGTAATCAAAATACAGATCGTTAATGCCCAACGAGTGGGTCCATTTACCATAGTTTCTTTGTAGCAAAGACGTCGTTAATTGCGGCATGCGAGTAGAAGTATCAGATAAAGGTGTGTCCTCTACCGAAATCAGCGTACAACCACTACATTGTTTAATCACTTCCGCCATGGCATCAGACTTGGCGATAGCAACAGCATAAGCAGAATCCGTAAAGATCACGACGCCAGCTTTACCGTCTGACTCAGCCACCGCTGCTAACGCAGCAATCTCTGCCACATCATCAGCATCCGTTGTAATGTTTGAAAAGATGTTCTTTTCTGGAATGGGTCCTGGCTTGGCAGCCGAGTGCCAACCAACTACTTTAATGCCTTGAGCTGTAGCAGACTCTAACGCTGCCGCTTGTTCATTGACATCAAAGCCACCTAAGACAATACCATCTGGATTTAGGGCAATGGCCTGATTAAAGGCAGCCGTACGACCTGATACAGTACCTTGACCGTCTAGCACTCGAACTGTCCAACCTGTCCAACCTGCGGCCTCCTGTACGCCATTGCTTACCCCCAAGACTCCGCCATTTCGCATATCAGAAGCAAGAAACACTATGGTCTTATCTGCTAGAGCTTTCGGCCCAGTGGTTGGCCCATCCCAAGTGGTATAAGGCGCTGTTGCCGATTCCACTTTCGCTTTTGCCATCTCTAAAAAATTGTCTGCATGCACGGCGCCTGCCGAAGCCGCCAATACAACTGAAAGTGATAAAGCAGTTCGTTTAATCATTGCTTGATGCTTTTTCATATTAACCTCAATAGTGTTATTTTTTTTATTTACTAAGTGTCTAAAGCAGAATCATTGAATTTCTTAGTTCGTGTCTTTCACCTTGCGTTTAATTCGACCTCCTCGGCGTTGGGCATACCCTGCGATACCAATTGATATCAATAGAGTGGCTCCATTGAATAAGGGCTCGATATAAAAAGCCCCCCCTAATTGTTGAATACCTGAAATACCGACGGCGAGAATCGCTACCCCGATAATAGTACCCAGAACATTCACTCGACCTGGACGTATTGTCGTCGAGCCTAAAAAGGCCCCCACTAAAGCGGGCAATAAAAACTCCAGACCTACATTTGCCTGACCAATACGTAGCTTCGCAGCCAAAATGACACCCGCAAGAGCGGTCAACAGACCAGAGGTGACAAACGCACTGATGACATATTTACGAGAAGGAATACCGTTTAGATCCGCTGCACGAGGGTTAGCGCCAATAGCGTATAAACAGCGCCCGATAGGAAGTCTTTCGGTTATAACCCAAAGTAAAATTGCGATACCTAAGACATAAAAGGCTGGGGCAGGAAGACCAAGAAAGAAAGAGTTGGATATAGCATAAAAACTAGGGTCTAAAGCACCAATAACTTGACGACCGCCTGTGTACCAAAGCGCCACGGCATAAATCACAGTGCCCGTACCTAGGGTAGCAATAAAGGAATCGATTTTAGCCATTTCCACTAATAGGCCATTGAGTAAGCCAAAGATCATGCCGCAAACCAGTACAATCAATACCGCCGCTTGCCAACTCAGGCCAAGCTTGGTTTGCAGACTAATGGCTAAGATGTGCCAAAGTACAATTCCATACCCTACAGTCAGATCTATTTTTCCTGTTAGCATGGGCACCATAGCGGCCAAGGCTAAAATAGCGATTATGGATTTATCACTTAAAATAGACCGTAAATTCAACATGGTCGGAAAGGTGTCGGGTAACAACACGGAAAAGAAAACGATCAGCAACAGGGTTAACACTGGCAAACCATAAACAGGTAAGAAGCGCCCTATTTTAGCAAACAAGTTTTCATTCTCTGGCTTATCGTTATGATCAGGTTCTAACGCCGTAGATTTTATTGAAGTACTCATAAACTGTTCTCTTTCATTATTATTTTTTTAAGGAAGGATCACTGTCCATCCGCCGAGGCCAAATTAAGCATATTGGCAAAGGATATTTCACTTGCCGTTAACTCCTTATGTATCTGTCCCTTGCTGAACACATAACAGCGGTTACAGATCTTCTCTACTTCTTCAAAATCTGTAGAGACCACAATAACGGTTAAACCTTGTTTTACCGCCAGTTGTAGCAATTCGTATATTTCCGATTTGGCGCCTACATCGACCCCCGCCGTGGGCTCATCAAGAATCAAAACTTTCTTTTTTAAATTCAGCCAACGAGCAATGATAACTTTCTGCTGATTTCCGCCACTTAAATTTTCAATAGTTTGACTAGCGTCGTTCGGACGCACATCAAATTGATCAATTAAGGCTTTAGCTTGCGAAGATTCTTGCTGAAAATGCGATATTGAAAGCGGAGAAGAAGCTTGCAAAAGAGGGTTAATGAAAAGGTTGTCTTGAACAGACATAGACATGGCGAGGTTTTCACTACGTTCACCAGCGACATAGCCCATACCTTGCTTAATAGCATTTGATGTAGAAGATAGATCTAATGCTTTACCTGCTAACGACACCTCTCCAGAAAAAATCGGATAATCACCAAATAAAGCGCGCCCTATTTCACCTTGACCACCACCTCGCAAGCCAACTAAACCGAGGATTTCACCTTGATTAACATGGAAGCTCACCGGACCAATAAGACCAGCCTCTAACTCATTTATTGACATTAGCTGGTTAGCGTTAGAGTCTACTGGTAGAGCCTCAAACTCTTTTTGTTCAGACCCAACAATCAAAGCAACCAACTCTTTGCTGCTGACCCCTTGAGTTGGGCATTGAGCGACTAGATTACCGTCACGCATGATGACCATTTTATCGGATATTTCCATCACCTCATCGAGTCGGTGAGAAACATAAATCATACCGACCCCTTTATGGCGCAGGTCACGAATCACTTCAAAGAGCCTTTCTACATCTGCAGCGGGCAAACTTGCAGTGGGTTCATCTAGAATAAGAAGCTTTGCTTTACAATAAACCGCGCGGGCAATAGCGATCAGAGACTGCTCCGCACGAGTTAAGCGAAACACTCGGGTTTGCGGATCAATATCGGCATTTACCATGGCGAGGGCGTCAGCAGCACGCTGATTGGTTTTCTCCCAATCAATCATGCCAAAACGCTTCACATATCCCATAGAAAGCGCCATATTTTCTGCCACTGTCATCCAATCAACTAACCCTAAATCTTGATGAATAAAGGCAATTTCATCGTGGCTGGTTTCTTTTGGGTTAAAGGCTTTTTTCCGATACAGAATTTCTCCCCCATCGGCTTGATGTATGCCCGCTAACGTTTTAATGAGAGTTGACTTACCTGCGCCATTTTCTCCTAAAAGAGCAACAACACTGTGGCTATCTACATCAAAAGACACATCATTGACAGCAAGGTTACCGCCAAATTTTTTAGTGACATTTCGAAACGTCAATAACGTTTCGTTAATCATTTGAGTTGTCATCTTAAAACCATCCTAAACTTGTTATTTTTATTGTTAGGGAGTCTGTCTGAGCGTTTTACTCTGCTAGGGCCTGTATTTGCTGCCAGATCTCATCATGAATCTCAATGCCGCCTGCCGCTTCATGCTGATCGATGTAACGCTGAATTTTCGACCCAGCAATAGACACCTCGCCGCTTTCGGCAGGTTCAGAAGCCATTACGTAGTCTCGAATACGCTGCATTTCAGAGGCGAACTGAGAAGCTTCCATGGTTTTGCTTAAGTCGATCGCGATTAAGAACTGTGAAACACCAAATTCGCCCTCTTGGTCTTCTGTAATGGCTGGAACAGAACGTCCTCCAGAGATTGCAGTAATCATCATGTCGAGCACTATCGACATAGACGACCCTTTCCAGAACCCCATAGGCAAAATACGCTTGTTCTCCCACAACACATGGGGATCTTGAGTCAAATTGCCTTCATCATCATAACCACCGACAACCGGTAAAGGTTTATCTGCAAGTACGTGATTTTGCAGCTGACCGTAGGAGAATTGCGACATAGAGCAGTCCACTAAAACCGGAGGATCACCAGCAATGGCCATAATCAAAGGGTTGGTTCCAATACGGTGATCTTTGCCACCCCAAGCGGGCATAACGGCAATGGAATTGGTGGCTGCGATGCCGGCGAAACCTTGTCGAGCCATTTCAAGAACATAGGCTCCACCACGCATCCAATGATTCGAATTCTTCATCCCAACCATGCCAATGCCATGTTCGCGCGCAAGCTCCATTGCACGATCTGCACATACAAGACCATTTAGCACACCAGGACCATAATGGCAGTCCCACTGTTCAAGGGCCCCCATACTATTCACACACTCCGGCGTTGCTTTCAGATCAATCTGACCTTTATCAACCTGACTAATAAAAACCGGAAAACGATTAATGCCGTGTGAATACACGCCTTCATTTCCCATGTCGGCAAAGCCTTTTGCTAAGCGTTTAGCTGACTCTGGAGACATATCACGAGCAAGAAGAACTTTCTCGTAGGTATTCTGAAGGGTTTCAACGGATACGATAGGCATTTTTACTCTCCTTATTAAATTCCGCATTACGGAATTATTTATTATTCTATTCCCGTATAATGACACATTTAAAATTAAAGTGAAGCTTTTTTGAACAATTTCTATACTTTTAAAAACTTACTTCTCTTTCTTCTCAAAAACGCTAGAACCGCCTTTCCAAAAAATAAGACGTAAAGCATCCTCTTCTTTTAGAAGTGTCATAAAACGGAAGGATTAAAAAGGTCTACTAACTACCCAGTAGAACACCAGGTAGTAGTAGACAATCACTTACTCAACGTGAGTTAGAGGAAAACTAAAGAGGTAACCCGACTTCGTTCGCAATGGCAGTAAGTCGAGCTTTGGCAGCCTTGATATCAGCTAGCCAATTCTCATTCTGAGCCCACATTTCAATAACAAAAGGCGCGGCATAATCAATTTCAACGAGGGTTTGAAAAATACTGTGGAAATCAACTTCGCCTTCACCAATAACAAGATCTCTAAATTGACCTTTACTGGTCGGCGATACCCGCAGAGTGTCTTTCAAATGTATTTGTACGATATGATCTTGGCCTAACTTCAATTCAGTTGGAACATGATGATTCCAACCGGAAATATTACCAACATCAGGATAGGCCATAAAAAATGGCGAGGGAATTTCACGCTTTAGGACTTCAAATTTAGCGAGAGAGTTTAAATACGGTGTATCCATTATTTCCACCCCAAGCAATACTCCTGCACGCTCTGCCATTTTAGTGGCTTTACGCATCCCTTCTATAAAACGTTGATGGGTTTGCTCCGACTGCGGCTCATAATAAACATCGTAGCCAGCCATCTGAATACAGCGAATCCCAAGTTTGTATGCGAGAGCGATGGCCTTTTCCATAATCTCAAATGCTCTTTCGCGCACACTGTCGTCCATTGAACCGAAAGGATACTTACGATGAGCACTCAAGCACATAGACTGTAGTGGCATATCATGGTCGATACTCAGCTGGCGCAGGGCATATATCTCTTCATCAGACCAATCTAACCTAGCTTGACGGTGCTCTGTTTCATCTACAGAGATTTCTATAAAGTCAAAGCCTAACTGCTTCGCATGAACAAAACGCTCTTGCCAACTCAATTCAACTGGAAAAGCTTTTTCATAAATGCCGATACGAAACGGTTTGTTAAAATGGATCATACTGTTACCTTAAAATAACTTGCCTTGTATTTTTTGCGCAGTATCCGCAAGTTGCCCTGCTAATGCCTCCACACCCAAGCGCGTAATTCTTGGAGTAAGAGACGACACACTAATCGCATAAATTGGCATATTGTCTTGATTAAAAACAGGAATAGCGACGCAAGAAATTCCTGCTTCATTTTCTTCATCATCTATGGCGTAACCGCGTTCTTTCACCCGTTCTAACTCGTCAAAAAATGCCGATTTTTCTAATATCGTATTTTCTGTCAACTGCTTCATCATATGATTATTACGCTGCCAGTAGGCTTCTTTGATTTGCATAGAAGCATGAGCTAAAAAGCACTTTCCTGCTGCGGAGCAGTAAGCTGGGGCATGTAACCCCACATAAGTTCGAGTACGAAAAGAGGCGTTACTTGGTTCAACTTTGTCTTTAAAAACAATGTTATCCCCATCAAAAGAAATGAAATTAATGGTTTCATTAATTTCATGCTGAAGAGCATTCAAATAAGGTTTTACCAACCCTGTCACATCGGAATTAAGTGCTACCTGACCCACATGTAAAAGCTTCATCGTTAAACGGTAATCCCGTCCACTCGCCAGCTGTGTAACATAGCCAGCACTTTCAAAGGTCGAGAGTATTCGATGAGCAGACGATTTCGTCATCCCTGTTTGCTGAGCTATGGTTTGCAGCCCAGCGCCATTCGGATATTGCCCAAGAAACTCTAGAACACTCAACGATTTTAGAAGTGACTTTATTTGCTCACTCATTTTTACCTACCAATATTTTGAGATTTCAGTATGGAAGGATTCAGCAATCTGTTGACCTTGCTCACTTGCCAATGCACGACCGGCAATAAAAGCTTTGACTTTGAGCTCTCGAAACAACCCGAGATCTTCTGGTACTATTCCACCAGTAATAGATAATTCAATCCCTAAGTCAGACAAGGCTTTCATCAGCGTTAAATCTTCTTCCGTCCATGTCACACCAGCCAGTTCAGCATCCCTTGATCTATGATAAATTGCTTGCTTAATTCCCATATCAACCCAAGCTTTTGCGTCTTCTAGCGTCCAATGACCATATAGTTCTATTTGGACTTCTCCGCCAAGTTCTTGAGTCACCTTATGGGCAGCTCTTATGGTCTCAATATGCGCAGCGGCGCTTACCGTGACCCAGTTGGCTCCTGCTTGCAAAGCCATTCGAGTAAGAATTGCACTTGCATCGGTGATTTTCATATCACATACAATAACATGTTCAGGATGCTGATTGCGTAACAAACGAACACTTTCAACCCCATTGGCAAACGCTAAAATCGTCCCTACCTCAATCACGTCCACATAATTAGCAATTTTTTGCGCCGTTTGCAGAGCAGTGTTTATATCCGTTGAATCAAGAGCAATTTGTAATAATGGCTTAGTCATTTGGACTCCTCAAAGGCATTAAATAAGTTAACTAACTGCAAATATCGCTGATATTTTTTCTGGTACTTTTGGTAATTCTCTGAGTTAGGCTCAATCTTCTTTGACTGTATCGACATAGACTCTAGGCCTTGTTCAATACTGTCATACTGGCCTGCTCCTACCATGGCAATTAGAGCGGCACCAAGGGATCCTGTTTCATCCAGTTCTGGAATTTCAAGCACCATACCGGTTAGGTCGGCAAGCATCTGCATCCATACACTTGATGAGGTTGAACCGCCGGTGACCGTTAACGACTTAGCACCCGGAAAACGCAATCTCATACGCTCTAAATGCAAGTTGTGGCAGAATAAAATACCTTCCCAAATAGCTTGAATCAGGTGCCCTTTAGTGTGGTGTGCTTGCAAACCATAAAAGCCTGATTTAATCCCTAACCCCATGTTGGAGCCGTATAAAAAAGGTACAAAAAACAACTCACTTTCCGCTACTGGAAGAGCGCTAACTAAAGTTTGATTCCCTTCATGATCAAACTCTCCATCTTCTCCTAAGTAATCAACAAACCACTCATAATTACTGGCCGAAGTCGGGCTCGCTTCGTGAACAATATATTGCTTGTCCGTAACATAATGACCGTAAACATAACGGTGGTTATCCTGCGGTTTGGCAACAGTGGCAATGCCTGAGGTGACCGCCCAAGTCCCCATTACATAGTTCAGACTGTGTTGATTAGAATTGATCCCTGAGCAAATGGCCGTTGAAACCACATCAAATAGGCCGCCAAATACCGGAGTACCAGACATTAGCCCTGTTTCCTCTGCTACATCGTCGAGCACATAACCCGCTAGTTGATCGGGTTTAATCACCTTAGGTAAAGCATCCCAACATTCTTCAATCTCAAAGATTTTTAAAAGTTCGGCATCGTATTGACCCGTATGTGCGTTAAAGAAGTTACTCTCAGAAATATTGGTCAATTCAGCGGATATATCTCCAGTTAGCCGATAACGCAGGTAGTCATGAGACATCAAAATGGCCCCAATACGCTGATAGTTATCTGGCTCATTATCCTTTAACCAGCGCACGATAGAGACAGGGTGACCAGTCCATAAGGTCTGCAGTGTTAGTGGATAAATTTTTTCTGGTATCCCTTGCGCCTGCCATTGCTTGACCTGCTCAATCGACCGAGAATCTGAAGACAAAATACCATTTCTTAAATCATTGCCATCTTTATCTAATAAATAAGCGCCTTTACCCTGAGCAGAAATACTAATTCCCTTAATGTCCGACGGGGCTATTGCCACTTTTTCTAACAGCTTCGCAATGGCAGACTTCGCATCCTGCCAAAGAGCATCAAGCTCCCTTTCAACCCACCCTTGCTGACCATTAATGATTTGAGCAGATACTTTTGCAATCGCAAGCTGACGGCCAAAACTATCAATCAATGCCGCTTTCATGAAAGTGCCACCTGAATCTAGCCCTATGAAGTAATTCATGTGTACACCTCATTAAGCTCAAACACTTCTATTAGCGTGCTAGATAAGCCTTGCTCTTCATCGTTATGCCCAACCGCAACACGGTCTGCAATGGCTTTAATTTCTGAGCCTGCGTTGCCCATAGCCACCCCTAAGCCTGCTAACTTCAGCATACTAATATCATTATGATGATCTCCAATCGCCACCATATGAATTGGATCGATGCCTAAGGAGTCTAAGTAAGAGCGCAATGCCCTCCCTTTGGTATTGCCTTTGTAAGCGAAATCGAACCGGTCTCGCCAAGATTGTTCAGCACTAAAGTGCTCTTCTATGAAGCTCTGGCTCGCGAAAGCGGCTACTCCTTCACCTTCTAATACAAATTTCCAAATGTATTCATTAGCGTCGAGTTCTTGCTGCAAATCTGCCACTTTATAAACCTGCGGTTTGACATTTTCTGGGTACTGCTCGGCCCAGTCAGCCAAAGCATCGATGTAAGGAATCGGGTGAGATACTGAATGCATCATAGCGTGCGTAGCATAAAGCACAGCGGCCATATTTTGGTCTTGGGCCAGCCGCAAAAAATCTTTTGCTAGCGGTTTAGGAATAGCATTATGTTGAATGACCTTTTCTTGCTGGTAATTGTATACATAGGCACCATTGCAACAAATAATCGGCCCAGTTAGTCCAAGTTCATGGTAGTAAGGACGAGCCGTCGTATGATGCCTTCCTGTGGCAATTACTACTGGTATTTTTTGAGCCAAATGCTGCACAGTACGAATTAGATCAGCAGAAATAGTTCGGTCTGACTTTAGCACGGTGCCATCTAAGTCAAGGGCTAAGAACTGATACTTCATAATTACTTCTGACCGTAATAGGCATTTGCGCCGTGCTTGCGCAAGTAATGTTTATCCAACAGTTCGTTCTGTACCTTAATACCTGTATTCAGCGAGCGTGTGCCGATTGCCATGGCTGACACCTCTTCAAGTACAACCGCATTATGAACTGCGTCAAAACCATCTTTTCCCCATGAAAATGGCGCATGACCAGATATAATGGCACCAGGCACAGCACTTTCATCGAGCTTGCGTTGACGAAACTCTTCAACAATCACCAAACCGGTGTTCTTTTCATAGTCTTTTTCTATTTCGTCAGCAGATAGCTTACGAGTACAAGGGATATCCCCATAAAAATAATCGGCGTGAGTAGTACCCAGAGCAGGAATATCCAAACCTGCTTGAGCCCATATAGTGGCGTGTCTTGAGTGAGTGTGAACAATGCCGCCAATCGTGGGGAATGCTTTGTAAAGCTCAATATGTGTCGCTGTATCGCTCGATGGGTATAACTCTCCTTCAAGGCGCTTACCTTCAAGGTCGACAACCACCATATCGTCAGCAGTCATATTTTCATATTTAACTCCTGATGGCTTGATTGCAATAACCCCTAAATCGCGATCAATTTCTGACACATTGCCCCATGTAAAGGTTACCAATCCATATTGTGGAAGTTGTAAATTTGCTTCCAGCACTCTTTGTTTTAATTCTTGATACATAGTTGCCTCACGAGCCTGAATTCAATTGTGATAGGTTGGCACTCTTATTAGCGTGCCAACCTAGACACTGGGTTATTTAGATGCGGCTAAGATATCGTTAACCATTTTGTCCCCATGCTCTTCGATAAAAGCACGCCAAACAGGCTTCACGGCTGCTTGGAAAGCAGCTCCATCCACATCGCGGTTTACTTGCATGCCACCCGCTTCCAGTTCCGCAATCATTTTGTCTTCTTTTGCGATACTTAATTCACGCTGCATATCAACCGCTTCTTTGGCCACTTGCTCAACCACTTTTTGCTCTTCCGCTGATAGCTTATTGAAAGATTTCAAGTTCATAGTAAAAGCCAGTGGAGAATAGGCGTGCTGAGTCAAGCTCAAGTATTTCTGCACTTCGTAGAATTTAAACGAGAGAGTTACACCAATAGGATGGTCCTGGGCATCCACTACTCCAGTTTCAAGGGCGGTATAGAGTTCAGCCACTGGGATCTGAGCAGGGTTTGCTCCTAGCGTATTGAACATGTCATTGAGTGCTTTTGAACCGTTCACTCGCATACGTAACCCATCAACATCAGCAGGAGTACGGATTGGACCACGATTATTTGTCATATTGCGGTAACCATTCTCAGGGTAGCCCATACCCTTTAAGCCAAATTGCTCGAAGTCTTTAGAAACCGCCTGTCCTACAGGCCCATCTAATACCTTGTATGCTGCATCGCGTGTTGGAAACATGAACGGCAGGGTGAAAGCGGCAGACTCAGGCAACAAGCCTGAATAATTATTCAAGCCAACAATAGAGAAATCCACCAAACCAAAACGTGTACTTTGGATCATCTGCGCATCATTACCAAGCTGACCATGGGGAAAGATATTGACCTTCACTTCACCATTAGTACGTGCTTCAACTTCTTTTTTGAAGAACACCGACATATCTTGCTGTAGATCGGACTCAGGTGCTGCATGGGCAAGCTTTAACGTTGTTGCAGCTTGAGCCGTATTTGACAACATAGCCATAGACAACACGGATACAAGACCCACACCCTTAAATAACGTAGTTATTGTTTTCATTATTTTCTCCTCGGGTTAGCCGATAATAAATTTCATCGGAACAGTAATGATGTCGGGGAACACTATAAACAGTGCTAACAACACGACATAAGCGCCAATAAAGGGCAGGATGCCTTTTATTGAAGTTGACATGGGTACACGAGACACCCCACATACCACATTTAGAACCGTACCCACTGGTGGGGTGATTAGGCCGATGGAAGTATTAATTACAAACATCAAACCGAAATAAACAGGGTCAATGCCAGCCATTTTAATGACAGGCATTAGCAGAGGCACAAGAATCAAGATTGTTGGGCTTAGATCCATAACCATGCCGACTAAGAACACCAGTAGCATAATGACGGCCATTAATATTCTTGGACTATCAATCAACGGCTCTAAAAACTCCGCTAGTTGCTGAGGCAATTGAGCTACTGTAATTAACCAAGCAGCGACCATGGCACAGCCCACTAAAAACATCACCATAGCGGTAGAGCGCGCTGCTCTTTTTAATACGTAAAACAGTCGCTTAAAGCTAAGTTCTTTATAAATAAAGGCGGAAATCAAAATGGCATAAACAGCTGCAACGACCGCAGCTTCTGTTGGCGTGAATACACCAAAGCGAATACCACCTAAGATGATAATGGGAAGAAATAAAGCCCAAACCCCCTCTTTGAGAGCCATCAGTTTTTCCTTCCCAGTGGCTTTACGCTCTACTGCGAGCTCTTCTTTTCGCACAATAAAGCCCCACAAAAGAACCAAGGTCATCCCCATAAGAAGGCCTGGAACAATGCCACCGATAAACAGATTCTTAATAGAAATACCACCAGCAACACCAATAAGAATCAGAGGAATAGAAGGAGGAATCACAGGTGCGATAATCCCCCCCGATGCTAATAACCCCATGGAGGAGCCTTCAGGATATTTTGCTTTTCGCATCATAGGATAAAGAATACTGACTAGGGCTGCTGCGTCCGCTACCGCAGAACCTGATAAGCCTGCTAACAAGATAGAAGTAAATATCGCCACATAACCCAAACCGCCTTTGCGGTGGCCGACAAAAGTATTCGCTAGACGGACAATGCGCTCAGAAAGCCCTCCTGTCGCCATCACCTCCCCTGCAATTAAAAAGAAGGGGATAGCTAATAACGTAAAACTGTCTACCCCATTAATTAAGGCTTGCGAAAGAATGTCTGCGCTAAACAGTCCCATGTGCAACATAAGCGCCATAGAAGACAACAACAGAGCAAAAGAAACAGGCAATCCCAATAGGATTGAAACCAGCAACACCCCTAGAAAGATAGCCAAAGTCATTCTTCATCCTCCTTTTCAAGCAACCAAGTGGGATTAAAGATACGAACTAAAGCAATAAGCCCAATCAGGAAGCCAGATATCACACCGGCAAGAGCAAATAAGGCAGAAGGAAGGCCTGTTAGCGGAGAAATATTATTCCAGTTAGCAATGGTTTGATTCACTGCTCCAATGAAAAGCATACCTGCCGCCACCAGAATAACTAACCAAATAAGCCTATTTAAAATTGGAACAGCAGAAGGAAAGAAGCGTTCAGAAAATTCAGAAACAGCTAAATGCTCACCGCGGCGCAGCACTACCGCAGCACCTAACAAAACAATCCAGACTAAACCTAGTCGAGAAAGTTCAACCGAAGAACGAATGCCAGATGAGAATCCGTAACGTAGAACCACATTGGTAAATACCAGCACAACCATAATTGCAAGGATGGCGGTTATTAAAATATCAATGCACTCCCACAACCACTTTATTATTTTTTTCATGGTGCAAAACCTTTATTGACAATATAAGCCCAACAATTAACTGCTAAGCGATACTTGCATGAGAAACTGAGGAACCATTCCCTTTAACCAAACTCTATTCCGCATTACGGAATATCAACAAACAATATTTCCGTATAATGGCACATTTTAGGATTAAGGGAAGCATTTTTTTATAACTTTTTCCGCTTTTGAGAGTGATTAAAAAACCTAGAAGCCATTCTTAGCCCGATGTAACTGGACTGAAAACGGTTACATTGTTCGCCATTAATGAAGTAAAAAAAGCGAACTAAGAAAGCGAAAGCTCGTAATTAGAATTGGTTTAAAGAAGAAAAAAGCAGTTTTTTTGTGAAAAGTGAAAAATAATAATGCGCATAATTAAGTTAGTAATAGAAAGGCTTCTACGAACACCGACATTGCTCTGTTAGAAAGACCTGCTCTCTAAACAACTTATCTGCAAAAAAACGTAATTTAGGACAAAAAATAGTACTCTAAGATATCTCAACAAGCTGATATTTTGCTTGTCTTCATTTCCCTTAGATTTACTTGAATTAACATTTCACTATACTCAGCCTCATAACAAGATCGATAAATGTAATCGATTACAAAACATAATTTACCGCTCAAATAAAAATAAATATGAGGTCAATATTATGAAGTCTATACAAGGCCCTGCGCTTTTTTTAGCGCAATTTGCTAGTGATGAAGCGCCATTTAACAACTTTGAAAGCATTGTTAAATGGGCCGCTCAAATTGGCTTTAAAGGGGTTCAAATCCCCACTTGGGACAGCCGCATTTTCGATTTAGACAAAGCGGCAAGTGATCTAGCCTACTGCGATTATATTAAGAGCTTTCTCGCCGAACATGGCATGGTCGTCACGGAGCTTTCCACCCACTTACAAGGCCAACTTGTCGCAGTTCACCCGGCTTACGATGAAATGTTTGATGGTTTTGCTCCTGAGTCTGTTCGAGGCAACCCAGAAGCACGACAAAAATGGGCCGTTGAGCAATTAATGAAATCAGCCCAAGCATCAAAAAACCTTGGCCTTACCAATCATGTTACCTTCTCAGGCGCTTTACTATGGCCATACCTTTACCCATGGCCGCAACGTCCCGCAGGTCTGGTGGAAGCTGGATTCGAAGAGCTGGCAGCCCGTTGGCTACCCATTTTGAATGAGTTTGACCGATGCGGTGTCAATGTTTGTTATGAGATTCACCCAGGAGAAGACCTACACGATGGGGTCACTTTTGAAATGTTCTTAGAGGCCACTGAACACCACCCTAGGGCCAACATTCTCTTTGACCCTTCGCATTTTGTGTTACAGCAACTGGATTACCTTGCCTTCATTGATATTTACCATGATCGCATAAAAATGTTTCACGTTAAGGATGCTGAGTTTAATCCTTCAGGTCGCCAAGGTGTATACGGTGGCTACCAGAGCTGGATAGAGAGAGCAGGACGCTTTCGTTCACTAGGCGATGGTCAAGTGGATTTTAAAAGCATTTTCTCAAAATTAACTCAATACGACTTTGATGGTTGGGCAGTGATCGAATGGGAATGCTGTATGAAACACCCTGAAGCAGGTGCTCGTGAAGGGGTGAAATTCGTCAATGATCATATCATTCAGATTACCGAACGAGCGTTCGATGACTTTGCCAGCAGCGGCATTGACACAGCAATGAATCGCCGCATCTTGGGATTGAAATAAGGAGCATTGACATGACACTTCAACGAATTCGTATTGGTATGGTAGGTGGCGGAGATGGTGCCTTTATTGGTGCTATACATCGTATTGCGACCCGTTTAGATGATCGCTTCGAGCTGGTTGCAGGCGCATTATCTTCTGATCCACAGCGAGCTCTCACTTCAGCCTTGAAGCTTGGTATTAGTGAAGAGCGTAGTTACGCAAACTTTGACGATATGGCGCGCCAAGAAAAACAAAGGCCTGACGGTATTCAAGCGGTCATTATCGTGACTCCTAATCACATGCATTATCCGGTCGCCAAAAGCTTTATTGAGCAAGGCATCCACGTCATCTGTGACAAACCCGTTACAAAGGACCTTGCACAAGCAATCGACTTACAAAAAGCGTTAGATCGTAGCGATACCTTCTTTGCCCTAACCCATAACTACACAGCCTATCCTATGGTTCGTCAAGCTAAGTATTTAGTTGAC
The DNA here is from genome assembly GCF_054780655.1 of Marinomonas epiphytica. NCBI lineage: Bacteria > Pseudomonadati > Pseudomonadota > Gammaproteobacteria > Oceanospirillales > Oceanospirillaceae > Marinomonas > Marinomonas epiphytica. The sequence continues at coordinate 500,112 of NZ_BAAGVX010000026.1, read as the reverse complement.
AGTGGCGTATTGGGTGCGATCAGGGTAATACAGGTTGAATACGCTCAAGACTGGCTAACCGATAAAACAGAAGAGACTGATAACAAACAAGCTCAATGGCGCACTGATCCCGAAAAATCTGGCCAAGCAGGCTGCTTAGGAGACATAGGCACTCATGCCTTTAATCTTGCCTGTTTTATCAGTGGCGATAGAGTTAAAGAAGTTTCATCTGATCTGAATGCGTTCGTTCCGGGTCGGCGTTTGGATGACAATGTTCATACCATGTTGCGTTTTAATAAAGGCGCTAAAGGAATGTTATGGGCCAGTCAGGTTGCACCAGGCAATGAAAATGGCCTGAAAATTCGAGTCTACGGTCAGTATGCAGGCCTAGAGTGGAGCCAAGAATCCCCCAATGAGCTATGGCTGTCTAAACTCGGCCAGCCCAAACAGCTGATCACACGTTCAGGCCATGGTATGAGCGAACACTTAGGCCAGTTAACTCGTATTCCAGCAGGACATCCAGAAGGTTACCTAGAAGGTTTCGCAAACTTATATTTAGAAATCGCAGACGCCCTATCCTCTCTATCTGAAGGAAAAACTAGAGACTCAGTGCAAGGCTATATTCCAAGCATTCAAGATGGTGTTGATGGTATGGCCTTTATATCCGCGGTCCTATCTTCTTCACAGCAAAATGGCGCTTGGTGCTCTTTAGAGAGCCAGTTAGCCCAGCATGAAAACACATAAGGTGTCCTTTATGAACGACCCAATCATGCAAATAAATAATGTGGTGAAAGAGTTTTCAGGTGTTCGCGTGCTTCACAAAATCACGTTAGATATTTACCAAAGTGAGGTGCTTGGCGTACTAGGGGAAAACGGCGCGGGTAAATCCACTTTACTTAAAATTATCAGCGGCATTTACCGAAAAACCTCCGGCTCTATCAAGGTTGACGGTGAAGAAGTACAGATCGAGTCTGCCAGTGATGCCAAACAACTAGGCATCGCCATGATTCCGCAGGAATTTAACTTAATCAGCAGCCTAAATGTATTTGAAAACATTTTTTTGGGGAACGAGATCAAACAGCGAGGCTGGCTAAATAAAAAAGCCATGCGTCAAAAAGCCCAGCAATTGCTTGAGGAACTCCAAACAGACCTTAATCCCGACGCTTTAATAGAAACCCTTAGCGTGGCGGAAAAGCAAATGGTAGAAATCGCCAAAGCGTTAGTAAATGATTCGCGCATTCTAATTATGGACGAACCAACAACCGTTCTGACCGACCACGAGGTAGAGATCTTTTTTGCCCTTGTTGAAAGACTAAAACAACGCAAAGTCACTATTATTTTTATTTCCCACAAACTGAAGGAAGTAAAATATCTATGTGACCGCCTCGCTATTCTGAGAGATGGACACCTAGTCAGTGTCGACGAAGTGGAGCACATCAACGAAGAAGACATGGCTAGGAAAATGGTCGGCAGAGAGCTAAACCAAATCTACCCTCCACGGTCAGAACCTCAGAATGAAACGGTTCTTAAAGTAAGTAACTTATCCATCAAGGGGTTACTGCACAATATTAATTTCGAACTTAAAAAGGGCGAAGTTCTAGGTTTCGCAGGTTTGATTGGCGCTGGGCGGACTGAAACAGCAGAAGCCGTTATGGGGCTGCGCAAAAAAGATACTGGAGAGATTGAAATAGATAATCAACCGGTATCGATTCATCACATTTCAGATGCGTTAGAGCATAAATTGGCCTATTTATCAGAAGACCGCCAAGGTAAAGGCCTAATCATGAATTTCGATATCCCTAAGAACATTACGCTTATTTCGCTAAAAGCGTATGTCAACGGACTGATTCAACAGAAAAAAGAGCGGCAGGTGGCGCAAAGCTATGTTGAACGTTTTGACATTAAAGCCGCTTCTCTAAAGTCCAACCTTATCAACCTAAGCGGCGGCAACCAGCAAAAAGTCTACCTATCTAAATGGATGGATACCTCTCCTAATATTTTGATTCTTGACGAGCCCACGCGGGGCATAGATGTGAATACCAAAAAAGAGATTTACCACTTTATACATAGTCTGACGAAACAGGGAGTTTCTGTCATTGTGATTTCTTCTGAATTAGAAGAGGTCATGGGGCTGTCCAATCGTGTACTTGTTATGCGCAGTGGTGAGATTACCGGAGAGTTAAGCGGCGAAGACATAAATGAAAAAGAAATTATGCTGTATGCCGCAGGGTTGAAAAAAATGACTGCAACCTAGCCCCAGCTTATGTTTTCGAACTCCCAATTAAAAACAAAAAGAACACAAGAGGTTTTCTCATGACTCCTATGATCACACGAATTAGGCGGTTAGATCTTGCCACCTATGCTCCTTTTATCGCGCTTATTTTGCTGGTGCTATTTTCATCCATGGCAAGTGAGCACTTTTTAATGCCGCGCAACATCACCAATGTACTTCGCCAAGTGTCCTACACGGGAATCATCGCTTTAGGTATGACCTTTGTGATTATCGCTGGGGGCATTGACTTATCAGTCGGCTCAATGGTCGCTTTAGTCGGTGTTCTTACCATCATGATAATTAACGGTGTGGGAGATGGCTGGTGGGCTGTTGCTATGGCGGTCTCATCCGCCATTGCCTTAGGTGCAATGTTTGGCGCCATTAATGGCCTTATTATCACCAAGGGCAAAGTCGCTTCCTTTATCGCCACATTAGCCACTATGTCCATTTTCCGCTCCATGACCCTATACATTTCAGATGCAGGAGAAATGGTATCTGAGAATCCGCACTTTTCTGATATTGGTGGCGGTTATTTATGGATCATCCCTTACCCTGTATGGATCTTTCTGCTACTCGCTATTGCTTACCATATCTTACTAAAACACAGCGCCTTTGGGCGTCATGTATGCGCTGTTGGCTCTAATGCCAAAGTCGCTTCTTACTCAGCAATAAAAGTACGCTGGGTATATTTCTTAACATTCTTAATTGCCGGCCTATCAGTAGGAATTTCAGCGGTTCTTCTTGCCTCCCGTTTAAACTCCGTCAGCCCTGGAGATGCAGGATTATTCTACGAATTGGATGCAATTGCGGCGGTTGTGATCGGTGGAACCGCCTTATCTGGAGGCAAAGGCACAATCTGGGGCACGGTTATTGGCGCCATTATTCTCGGCATTATCAATAACATGATGAACCTAATGGGCATTTCACCTTACCTTCAGGGCATGGTGAAAGGCTTAGTTATTTTGATTGCCGTTCTTGTGCAATTCAAAGGAGATAGATAACGAACTTTTCTCAATGGAAAGCAAAAACCGAGGTGTAATTAAACGCCTCAACAATCAATCTTAATAAAATGGAGATACACCATGAAATATAAAAATAAAATCATGAGAGTCATCGCTATATTTACCATGCTACTGACCTTCTCGGGGGTGAGCTACGCTGCTAAATATAAAGTTGGTGTGAGTGTCCCGTCTGCCGATCATGGCTGGACTGCTGGACTTTTATGGTGGGCAAACAAAACGGTAAAAGACCTGCAAGCTGAAGAAAAAGACGTAGAGTTTTTTGTAGTTGCAGCTAGCTCAGGCTCTAAGCAAGTAGGTGATGTTGAAGATCTCATGATCAAGGGCATTGATGCCTTGGTAATTCTTCCTCATAACCCGGCAACCCTACAAAAAATCATTGAAGAAGCTTATAGCGAAGGCATTTACACTGTGGTTGTTGATAGAGAGCTTGCGACACCAGCACAAGATGTATTTATTGCAGGGGATAACACAGGCCTAGGCCGTGTTGGTGGGCAATGGCTAGCTGAAGAAATGGACGGTAAAGGCAATGTTGTAGTCATTGAAGGCTTACAAATACCTATTAACAAACAACGAGTTGACGCATTTAACGAAGTTATGGCGAACTACCCTAAAATTAACATTTTAGATTCACAGCCTGGTGATTGGTCTACACAAAAGGCTCTATCTGTCATGGAGAACTTCTTACAGAAGCACCCTAAGATTGACGCTGTTTGGTGCCAAGATGATGACATGCTCAAAGGTGTTATGAAAGCCATTGAAGAGTCTGGCCGTACCGATATTAAAACGGTTTTAGGGGGCGCTGGTTCTAAAGATATCATTAAGATGATTCAGGACGGAAACGACGTCGTACGAGCAACCGTAACCTACAGCCCATCAATGATAGCATCAGGTATCGCTCTAGCTGTACACGGAGTGAAAGGAGAGCAACTTGGTCACCTATATCATCAACCTTCTCGAGTTATCTTAGGTGCTGATCTAGTAACAGCCGATAATGCTGCTGAGTACTATTTTGAGGACGCCGCTTACTAGTCGCTTTATCACTGACAGTGTATTAATTGAAGTGACTGGCCATTACTATTGGTAGTGGCCTTTTACTCTATTTCAAACGAGCTTATCTTTTATTTAGTAATGAGCATTTAAGATTATGGCTACAGTGAAAGACGTTGCGAAACTAGCAGGCGTATCTACAGCAACTGTATCAAGAGCGTTAGCCAAACCCGATCTGGTTTCTGAAGAAACTCGCTTAAAGGTAGAAAAAGCGGTCAAAATAGTGGACTACTCCCCTAACCTTCTCGCTAGAAACTTACGCAAAAATGAATCCCGCACCATTGTTGTTATTTTGCCAAATATCGACAGCACATTCTTCGCAGAAGTCGTTAATGGCGTGGAAGCCCTAGCTCACAAACATAATTACAAACTCATCATAGGAGACATAGGTAACGATTTAAGCCGTTTAGTGAGCTATTTAGACTTATACGACACAAAACAAATTGATGGCATACTGTCCTTAACGGCCGACCTACCGTTAGATATGATTACCAACGATGTTGGCGAGATTAAATTACCCTTAGTGATTGCCGCTGAATACTTTTCTGAGCTAACGGTTCCTACCGTACATATAGACAACCACTTCAGTGCTCAGAAGAGCATTGAGTATTTGGCTATGATGGGGCATTACAAGATTGCCTGTATTGCAGGGAAGAGTGATAACAACATTTTTAATGCTCGCATTATTGGCCACTTAGAAGCTCTAAAGAAATGGAAGCTACCAAAACAAGCCAACTACTTACTGGAAAGTGACTTGTCTTTCTTAGCCGGCTACCATTGTGCAAAGCAATTGCTGACCCTTGATAATCGCCCTTCAGCAATTGTTTGTCATAGCGATGAAGCGGCTATAGGCACATTAAAAGCGGCCCGAGAGCTGGCGATTGACGTTCCTAAAGCGCTTTCAGTCATTGGTTTTGATAACCTAGCTCTAAGCGAATATTGTTACCCCGAGCTAACCACTATCCACCAACCCAAAAAGCTGATTGGCGAAACCTCTATTAAGCTTTTACTCGATATGTTAGCCGGTAAAAAACCTAACCCTGAGATGACATTACCAACACAGCTTATTGTCAGAGCCAGTGCCTGTCCGCCACCGCTTGAGCAACGATTACAAGTTGACCTTTAGCCTTCCCTTTAAAGAACCTGCAATACATCAGATAGGGCTAAACGAGATTTAGGCAGTGCTAGGTTATAGTCTTCCTCTTCTTTTTTGTAGCCTATCGCAAGTGCAACGTCACACTGGTAGCCTGCTAGCTCCTCAGCGAACTCTTTTGCTACTAACTCAGTATCAATACCTTCCATTGGCGTAGAGTCTATGCCGAGCCGTGCTATGGCATGCATTGCATTACCTAGTGCTAAATACGTTTGAGCTTTTGTCCAAGGTGACGTCACCCCTTGCCCATCAGTATTAAGTTGAGCAAACGCAAACGCACCAAAAGCATGCTCTTTATTTTCTGCCAAAGTACGGCCATTGCGGATATCTGCATCTATGACTTTCTCATAATCTGCTCGGTCATAGTGGGTTTTATGAGCAAATAAAATAGTATGCGAAGCAGACTTAATATGAGGTTGATTGAACTGAAACTTGTTAGCAAAAGTACTATGAAGGCGCTCTTTTGCTGCTTCGCTTTCTATGACAACAAACTTCCAAGGTTGGGAGTTAATTGAGGAAGCAGAAAGTCTAATTGCTTCGTAGATTACTTCTAAATCTTCTTTTGAAACGCGTTTCGTTTCATCATAACGTTTTGTCGTATAGCGATTCTTCAAATCTGAAATAATTGCATGAGTCATGTAAATTCTGTGCCCTATTTTGTTTGATTAAAAGCCACTTACTTTATGGCCATTCCTTAAGCCCATCTTACAAAACAAATTAGCAGAGAATATGGAGAAAACATGCCATATAAAGGTTTAGTGACAGCCCCTTAAAACCAATGCGAAGCCAGTATTATTTTGCTCACTAAAAAAGATATAATATTACGAAATAACAACTATGCTAGATGGGTAACAGCTGCATGATAGAGACTCTATTTCACATTGATTTTGAGCCCGATAGAACACTTCAAGATCAAATTAGAGAACACTTTGTGGAGTTGATTTTATCGGCACGCTTACCTCTTGATCAGCCTTTACCCTCTTCTCGCAGCTTGTCACAAACCCTAGGGGTTTCTCGTAACACCATAGTGTTGATATACGAAAGCCTAGTAGACAGTGGTTACCTTGAATCACGAGCTCGACGTGGCTTTTTTATTAGTGAGCGGTTTCATCAACCAGAAACCATTGATACTCAACTCATCAAAAAAACAGAAACTGCACCCAACTGGGGTAATCGGTTCCAGTATTTACCCAGCCACGAACAGAACATTGTTAAGCCGAACAACTGGCAGGAATTCGAATATCCTTTTATATATGGGCAGATCGAAAAGGATTTTTTCCCTCTAGAGCAATGGCGTGACTCTGTACGAAAAAGCATGAATAGCCGATGGAATAAGCACTGGATCAACGACATGGTTGATTCAGATGACCCTCTGTTAATCGAGCAAATTCGAAGCAGGATCCTGCCTCGCCGAGGCGTTTATGGGGAACCTAACGAAGTACTGTTTACCATGGGAACTCAAAATTCTCTGTATTTACTTGCTAACCTCTTGTTTGGCGCTAATGTCACTGTAGCCATGGAAAACCCCGGCTTTCGTGACGCCTATAACATTTTTTCTATGTTTGGCAGCAAAATACAACATCATGATGTCGATCAAGACGGTATTCAGATTAATGAGTCATTAAAAAACTGTGATTACCTGTATATTACGCCGAGTAGCCAGGTGCCAACTGGAGCAGAATTAAGCCATGAAAGACGACTTGAGCTGCTACGCCTGGCTGACCAGTATGATTTCATCATAATTGAAGACGACTACGATTCAGAAATTAACATTAACCCGAATCCTCTGCCCGCTCTCAAAGCATTAGATAATAACAATCGCGTTATATATATTGGCAGTATGTCTAAATCCATTTCTCCTGGGCTGAGAATGGGCTTCATGATGGCAGATGAAGAACTGATTAACGAAATACGTTCTCTACGTCGGCTCATGTATCGCCACCCACCTATGAACAACCAAAGGCATTTAGCTCTGTTCTTATCCTTGGGTCATTACGACACCTATGTAAAAAAATTGCGTAACGCCAATTCCGCTAAACTGGATTGCATGTTACACGCTATTCAAGAGCATATGCCCGAGATGCTTACCTTTGTTCCTAATAGCCAAGGAGCGACCTCTGTTTGGCTAAAGGCACCAGCACATATCAACACTGAAGAGTTAGCCTGGCGAGCAGCTCAACAAGGCATTTTGCTAGAGCCCGGTGCGATTCACTTTATGGTTGAGCCAACACCGAAAAACTTCTTTAGACTCGGCTTTTCTGCCATTGAAAAAGAGAAGATAGCGCCAGGCATTAAGGCGCTAAAAGAAGTATTAAACAAATTAATCTAAATTCAACTGGCATCATTCACGGCAGGAGAAACATGTACCGATTTTTTGCTGTCATACAAGAAAAAGAAAGCAACAAAACCAGCTGCTCCCCATAAGACCGTATAAGCAAAATGCTCAAGCATGGGAACCCACTCAACAAAAGATGTTAGAAATTGTCCTGAAAAAACAGCCATAGCAAAATACGACATATTCTTCCCCCTATCATCCTCTGTACTTTTTTCTAAAGTCATGTGGTTTAGCAAAGGAATACTAAAACCAAAACCCACGCCGCAAAATATGCCGGCTACCATTAAACCAAGCCACTGAGCACCATATATAACAATCAATCCATAGCATATTGCGTAAGAAACAAACGCAAGAGCTAGCATTTTATGCTCTTTTAACCTTGTTACTAATTTAGGCATAAAAAAGGCAGCAATGACCGCAACGAGAGAAATAAACGCTAAAAGATTACCCGTATCACTTTCCGCGAAGCCTTGTTGAGCCATTGTTTTTGGTAGTAAAACAATGACACAGAAAAACACCAACATTGAGAGTAAGGCTGTTATAAATACCTTATTTAGAGAAAAGGCAATTTGAGTGCTTGAGGCATTAACAGATTGATCAGATAACTGAGGTGCTTTACTAGGCACAAACAGCCATAAACTGATTAAGAACAACAGGGCCAAAAGATACAAGAGTAAGGGTAACCCCCAGTGTGATGACGCTAGATGCCCACCTAAAAACAAAAATACAACCCCACCAATTTCAATGGCCATGCCTTGCTTCGCGATCATACCTAAACGAGCTTTCCCCACATACCATAAAGAGATTAATACCGAGCCACCCGCCATAACTGCTGAAGCGACGCCACCTAATAGAATACGGTTGCCAAACACCATCCAAGCCCCATTTAAAAAATACAGGGAAACTCCTAACAGAGCATACAAAATTAGGCCAATAGACAAGACTCGATAAGAGCCAAACCGATCAATCAAATGGCCAGCCAGTGGAGCAAAAAGTATGGCCCCCAACGCTGGCAAAGTAATAAGCAACGCTGGACTATCTGCGACATTCAGCGCAGTTGCCATTCCTAACATGCCAGGAGCAACAACGGCTCCCACCATAATAGTGAGGCTAGCAATACATAAAAGGGTGAGCCCAGCAAATGGGGAAAGAGAATTAGACTGTTTCATTATTTATCCTGACGAACTGTTAACCTGACTCATGTATCCATGAGCACCAAATGATGCAGAATAAAGACAAACAAACTATAATAAAAATACTCTTATTTCATAGAATATATTCATATTTGGTATTTATGGACATTAAACGACTCAAAAGTTTTGTAGCTGTAGCAAGGCACCAAAATTTTTCTAGCGCAGCCCAAGAACTGCATACTGTACAACCCGCTATTAGCAGACATGTGTCTGCTCTTGAAGAAGAGCTCGGTGTGCCTTTATTCCAGCGCAACTCAAGACATGTAGAAATTACACGGGCGGGACAACAGTTATTAGTCGACGCTGAACGAATTATTCACTTAAGCCAAACAGCAAAAAGCAATGCTTTAGAGGCCCATAAAGGGACCATTGGTGAACTGCGCATCGGTTATTTAAGCTCTGCATGTCTAACCTTTATGCCCCTATTAGTACAAAAGTTCCGGCAAAAATGCCCAAACGTTCGTATACACCTTATTGAAATGACAGTCAGTGAACAGCTTGAAGCATTCGAACGAAAACAGATTGATGTGGGGTTTTCTCGCCCCATGCCCGAGACGTTAGCGATGGAGTTTAGCTACGAAAACATATATGAAGACAAACTGGTTGCCGTGCTGAATGAGCATCATGCTATGGCAAATCAGCCAAGCCTTTCTATTACCGACCTGAAAAACGAGTCTTTTATTTTATTCAATAGAGAGCAAGCGGTAGGACTGTTTGATGAGATCATTCACCTTTGTAAACAAGCTGACTTTTCACCCAGGATCAGCAGCCAACCCTTGCTAATGCAAACTTTATTAACCGAAGTCGCGGCAGGGTTAGGTATTGCCATTGCTCCTTATTGTATTCGTAAGCAATTTAGTGAAGGTTGCTCTTTCGTCAGTATCCGGGAAACTCAAAAACCCATTTTTACACAACTGCACTACCAACACAGAGCGAATGACCCGATCGTTGCAACCTTTGTCGACGTCTGCTTAGCAGCTAAATCGACCATTGCAGGCCAAATGCAAAAAGCTTAAACAAAGATCAAACACAACAAACCTAACGCGAACCGGCTGGGTTGTCGCTGTCGAATAACGCGAAGTAAACGATGATAGGTCTGCTGCAAAGGCACTGTCCATTGGCCAATCAAACCAGCTTCGTCTATGGCTTGGCCAGTTCCATATGGCAGTGATTGATTGTCACTGCCGGCTCGCCAGCAGCCGAAAACTCGGTCCCAAAAAGCAAAAATAACACCGAAGTTAATATCATAATCTTGAGGACGAGAAGAATGATGCAACTGGTGCTGAGCAGGTGATATAAGCCACTTCTCAATACCTTTTCCATAACTTAAAGACACGCCAGAATGCCTGAGATTTGCCCCTAATAAATTAAACATAAAGGTTGAAATTAGAACACCAAAGACTTGCCACAGGCTCACTTGATGAGGAAATAACACCAAAAACAAACTCACCACACAGGCTTGAACACTCAATGAACGTAACAAGAACAATACGCCTTCAATAGGGTGAGTACGAAAAACCGTAAAAGGAGTTAATACTTTTGCGCTGTGGTGGACTTGATGAAAAGCCCATAAAAACGGTATTTTGTGCATCGCCCAATGCACAAAAAATCGTGAAAAATCATCGAGCAACAGGTAACAAAGGGTGAATAAAAGCATGACTGAGCCATTAGACCAGCCGAGGTTTAACGAACTGACGCCCTGCTCTTGCCAAAAGAAAAACAGCCAACTTATCCAAACCGCTTGCGATAGCGACTTAGGTATTAACAGTGACAGCAGTAAGCGATTAACAATCCAAATTACATAGTCTTGTCGAGCAGATGGGTGCCACCAAACCCGCCAAGATAACAATGGCGTGAGCCGCTTCAATCCGGCTCGACCGTAGCGCCAGTAGAAAACAAAAAAAGCGATCAAGCCGCCAGAAAATAAATAAGCAAGAGACACTCTCTTGCTTATATCAATTAAGGATGAGCCAGCCAACGCAAGCTCATCCACTAGCCATTGAATAAACAGCTCAAACATGACTATTGAGCAGTATTAGTCATTTTCAGCGCTGCTACCTGCGGCGTTGATTTGTTCTAATACAGCACTCATGCCCGCTGTTTTATCATTTAGCTTGCCCTTAAGATCAAAGGCTTGAGCAAGCAAGTTCTGAGTCTTAATCATACTAAGTTTGTATTCTTGCATCGACACTGAGCTTGATTGAATGAAGCCACCTTTTCCATCTTGAGCAACAACTTGTGTGTTACCAAACAAAACTGGGCTAAAGCCAATTAAGCGATCCAACCCAGCTTGGCTATTGCCAAGATCACGACCAGCGGCTTCAAGTGCTAATGCAAACCCCTTTAGCTCTCCCCAGTGTTTAACGTAATTGCGGTAAGCTTTAGTCACATCACCATTTGATTCTTCAATAATGGCAATTTTTTCTATATCTGCATACACACTACCAGCATACTTGTAAGCTGCTTCTGCAATCACTTGTTGCCAAGCTGTCGCAATCACATCTGCGTACGCATAAAGTTTGCTACGTTGTGCATCCGTTAACTTTTCACCTTTAGCATCACTGATTAGCTGACGTCCATCAACAAAGGCTTGCATGATGGTATGGAAATAATTAGTGCCCGCACTCGCATCAACACTAGCAGCGTAGTAGGCATGCGCATAAGCCATTTCAGACTTAAGATCGATCACGCCATCACCGTTTGTATCCGCTTTTTTGAATACGGAAGGATCACGCTTAGTAATTTTAACCACTTCAGCAGCACTTAGGTTTAGGCCATTTGCAGGGGCACCAAAGTAACCAAAAGCTTCATCCCAAACATGCTCTTTACCTGTGTAAGCCGTCCCTTTTTTGTAAGGCTTATCATTTGGATGTTGGTCTGCACCCAATTTTTCTTCTAGGTAATGGTTAACGGCCTTATTATAAAATACGGCTCCCATTGCAAATTTAGAAACCAGCTGAATGTAGTCGTATCCGTTTACAGGGTCATAACCATTTTTGGTTTTTCCTGCCTGTTGAACCAACTGCTCTAACAGTTCTTGCGCTGTTGGGTTGCCTGGCCAGCCTGTGATGACACCATCGTAAGCACTAGACAGAAGGTCTTTCCCTTTCGAAAGCTCATCTATCTGAGTTTGTTTGATTTTAAATCCGTCCTTTGAAACAGGATCTAAAATAGCCAAGCCACTCTCTTTGCTAGACAAGTATTGCAGCATGGCTGCCTCATCACCTTTGCCTACCACTTTCTTAAGGGAGTTATGTAAAGCATGACGCGCAATTTGCCCGCCATAAGAAACCGAAGAGGTTGCCTTTCCTTCATAGCCTTTTAACGTAACACCAAATTCATATTGGTCTGCAGCTAAGGCATGGGTCGAAAAAGCCACACAAAGGGTCAGTAGAGTTTTCTTCACGATATTTTTCCTATTTTAATGAACAAAAAATGGTAGACCTTGGGTAAGGAATAAAGTTCTAAATAAAATAGCAATAATGAGAATAGGTATCAATAATACTATTGAATTTATTACAGTGAAATACAATCTGCAATAAAATAAAACATTGGTACTAGTGATTGTTAGTGTTTTAGGGTAGAAATAGGGGGTAAGCGCTTTACAACATCAGCTATGGTTACTGGGTAAATGCAGCTGCCAATAGCCGACATCTAACCACTGCCCAAACTTGTAGCCTACTGACTCAAAGTGGGCCACTTTGCTCATGCCCATTTTTTCATGCAGGCCAACACTTGCTGGGTTCGGTAGAGTAATGCCTCCTATAATATTATGGATATCACGTTCTTTTAATTTCTCAAAAAGAACGGTGTAAAGCTGACTCCCCATTCCTTTGCCGTGGTAGCCGTTTGACAGATATACCGTCGCCTCTACCGAAAAACGATAGGCACTACGCTCTTTCCATTTTGTTGCGTAAGCATAGCCAATTACCTTCTCGTTAAGCTCTGCAACGAGCCAAGGAAAGTCGTCATCTTGAACGGATTGTATACGTGCTTCCATTATGGCTGGAGTGACTATTTGTTCTTCAAAGGTCACGCACGTATTTGTGACATAGTAATTATAGATTTCAGCTATTTCAGGAGCATCTTTTAACTGTACGCTTCTAATCATTCTTCTCTCTAACGACTTAGATTAACTGGCTTCATTGAGCTTTAGCGTCTTTGAAGGGGTCTCATTAAACAAGAGTTTATAATCTTTTGAAAATTGACTTAAATGCCAGAACCCCCACTGTTCGGCAACTTGTCCGACACTTTTTCTTGTTTTCTCATGACTCGCTTTCATTAGGTCGCGGCGCACGCCATTTAAGCGAGTTAATCTCAAGTATTGAATAGGGCTCACGCCCAAAATACTCTCAAAACTGTACTGTAAGCTCCTGCGGCTCACATTCGCGATTTGGCATAACTGCGTTACTGTCACTGCCGCGTCAGTATGTTGCTGCAAATACTGGCTAACGCAATCAACTACTTTTTTTCTATGGTGATAGCTTTGTGTTTTCGCAGGTACTGGGGTTTCTGCTTTTAGCAGCTCAAGCAGTACCATCATAACAACTTCTTTTTGCAACCTAGAAGGCACCTCATTTTTCTCGACCGATAATAACCGTTGTAAAATATAGCGCGCTTTATTAAGAATCTCTGAAGGCAGCTTTAATCGACCAAACTCGGTAAAGTCTTGCCAATGTATTGTTAAGCCATGTATTGCTGCGACTTCCTGTAATTCATATTGGCTCACCACTAAGCCAAATAGGCGGTACTCTTGGGGAGTAGATAACTGAAACTCCGCTCCCCCTTGACGACACATAATGGCATTAGACTGAATATTCAAGCCATTAATTTTACCTTCCGCCTGATTGCTAACCGGTATGCCTAGCCACACAGAATCAGGCCACACCACGCAACGTTGTTGTAACGACTGGCTAGTGTACTCGCTAAACACTTGCAGACCATCAAAGGACAACTCGGTAATACGACCATAAAAATCACCGCAGCTGGTTTGATCGTATTCTTGCTGCCAGTTGGTTAAGTTATTCGCATGTAAATCTGCATCATAAGCTTCTGTTTGCTGAACCACCCCGCTCCAAGCTGGTGCACTCCTATGCTCCTTCATTACCTACACCTCTTAAAAAGACGCTTCACAAAAACATAAGAAATTGAAATATAAGGATTTTTTGATTTTGCCATTATTTGATAACGCCACGCTTTTAATTTAACTACAGTTAATAGCAGCAAAAGTTATGCCTTATAAGTATTTTTTAAAGGCCAAGAACAACACATAAGAGTTCCATTTATGAGTATTTTTCGTAACACAGCGCAGTTTCGGCATGTACTGGGAAGCAAAACATTTACCTTTAAAAACTTAGCTGAGTTGATGGCTAAAGCAACACCTGCACGTTCGGGTGACCGCCTTGCAGGAGTATCAGCAGCTAACGCAGAAGAAAGAGCCATCGCCCAAATCACTCTAGCAGATGTGCCCTTAGCATTATTTCTTGAAGAGTTATTGATTCCTTATGAAGAAGACGAAATTACCCGCTTAATTGTTGACGAGCATGACAAAAAGGCTTTCTCTGCTATTTCTCACTTAACGGTTGGGGGATTTAGAGACTGGTTATTGAGTGATCTTGCTACGCCAGAAAAGCTCAAAGAAATTAGAACAGGTATCACGCCTGAAATGGTAGCCGCGGTCAGTAAAATCATGCGTAATCAGGATCTGATTTTGGTCGCGCAGAAGTGCCATATCACCACGGCTTTTCGTAATACGATCGGCTTACCTGGGCATTTATCGACCCGTTTACAACCCAACCACCCGACCGACGATCTAACCGGTATTGCCGCCAGCATGCTCGATGGATTGCTCTATGCCAATGGTGATGCGGTTATTGGTATCAACCCTGCGACAGACAACGTTCAACAAGCGAGTCGTCTGATTAAGATGATGGACGAAGTGATCCAGCATTATCAGATCCCTACTCAATCATGTGTACTGACTCATGTGACCAATACGCTTGAGTGCATTGAACAAGGAGCACCTGTAGACCTTGTCTTTCAGTCTATTGGAGGAACCCAAGCGACCAACGACAGTTTCGGTTTTAACCTAGCGAATTTAGCTGAGGCTCAAGATGCAGCTCTATCACTAAAGCGAGGCAGTGTGGGCAACAATGTTATGTATTTTGAAACGGGCCAAGGCAGTTCACTTTCTGCCAATGCTCATCATGGCTTAGACCAGCAAACCTGTGAAGTTCGTGCATACGCTGTGGCACGTAAGTTCAACCCTCTTCTGGTGAATACGGTTGTAGGATTTATTGGCCCTGAGTACTTATACGATGGCAAAGAAATCATTCGCGCAGGATTAGAAGACCATTTTTGCGGAAAACTTCTTGGCGTACCTATGGGTTGCGATGTTTGTTATACCAACCACGCTCAAGCGGATCAAAACGATATGGACAACCTACTGACGCTTCTGGGCGTAGCAGGTTGTACGTTTATTATGGGCATACCTGGTTCCGATGACATTATGTTGAATTATCAAACCACATCTTTTCACGATGCGCTCTATGCTAGGCGAGCCCTAAATCTGAAACCGGCGCCTGAGTTTGATGCATGGTTAAAGAACATGGAGATCTTTACCAATACCGACACCTTCACGCTTAACCAAGGTTTGCCCTCTTCTTTCCAAGCCTCTTTACAAGGACTTTTAGGAGACCTCACATGAGCCATTATGAAGGTGAACCAGCAAACTCGGTAACAGCAAACCCATGGCATAAACTCAATGCCTATACGGACGCGAGAATTGGCCTTGGCCGCTCTGGGGTAAGTACCCCAACTAAACACCTGCTCGACTTTCAATTAGCTCATGCTCAGGCTATAGATGCCGTTCATGCTGAACTCAATGTTGAGCAACTCAAAGAACAATTTAGCCAAACACACTGGGCACCAGAGCACCCGCCATTCTGCTTACAAAGCCAAGCGCAGAGCCGAGCAATATATTTACAAAGGCCCGACTTGGGGCGCCTTCTAAAAGAGGATTCTGCTCTTGAGCTCAGCCACTTTCAGCAAGCGCATCAAGCAAAGTACGACTTAGCCATTGCCATTGTTGATGGACTCTCTTCGCTTGCGGTGGAACAAAACGCCTTGCCTCTTATGAATGCTCTTATAGGAAAATTATCCGCAACCTCTTTAACTCAACAATCGCCGTGGACAATCGCGCCCATTTGTTTTGTAAGGCAGGGGCGTGTGGCCATTGGTGACGATATTTGCGAAAGGCTGAATGCTAGCTGTGTCTTAGTATTAATTGGCGAACGCCCAGGTTTAAGCTCCCCTGATAGTTTAGGGCTGTACTTAACTTGGGGGGGCAAAGTGGGCCTTACCGATGCCTTTCGAAATTGCATCTCGAACATCCGTCCGGCTGGGTTGAACTACCCTGAAGCCGCCCATAAAGCCGCTTATTTACTGAATGAAGCACGCCAACTCAAGTTATCTGGCGTAAAGCTAAAAGACCGATCAGATGATGCCGCGATAGAAAGCCATACAGCGTCTACGCAAAACTTTCTCATTCCCTGAGAAGACCTAAAAGATACCAACAAAATAACAACGCAGGTTTAAAGCCTCAAACAAACGGCCTAAAAGATAACTCAGGCCATCCAATTGAAGCCATTAGAAACTTAAGGAACCACTATGTCTGAACACATGAATCATGAGTATCTGGCCAAGCGCCAATTAAAAAGAGGCTCCGCCGGCTGGTTATTACTGGCTGGATTAGGAGTGTCGTATGTTATTTCTGGCGATTTTGCTGGTTGGAATTTTGGTATCGCCGAAGCCGGTTGGGGCGGCTTTGCTATCGCAGCCACACTGATGGCGGTCATGTATTTGACACTTGTACTATCGCTTGCCGAAATGTCTGCGGCTATCCCTGCTGCAGGAGGCGGCTATAGTTTTGCGCGTCAAGCAATGGGGCCGACTGGTGGTTACTTAACCGGTTTAGCCGTTTTGATAGAATATGCCCTTGCTCCTGCCGCTATTGTAATATTTATCGGTTCTGCCGTGGAGGCATTATTAGGGTTTAACGGACCATGGGTTTATGCTGCTTTTTATATCGTTTTTATTGCGATACACCTTGCTGGCGCGGGTGAAGCATTAAAAGTCATGATGGTGATAAGTGGCTTAGCGGTATTAGCCATTCTTGCTACAGCTGTAGCCCTTATCGGAGAATTTGATGCTAGCCGCTTGTTTGATATTCCCGTCGCAGCAGAAGGTCATTCAGAATTCTTACCTATGGGGTGGTATGGCGTGTGGGCGGCACTACCATTTGGAATGTGGTTGTTTCTTGCCGTTGAAGGTGTGCCTTTAGCAGCTGAAGAAGCTAAAAACCCAGCAAAAGATGTGCCTCGTGGCATCATTGGCGCCATGATTTTTTTACTGTTTACTGCGTTATTAGTTGTCTTTTTGTTAGCAGGTGCAGCAGGCGCTGATGCTATGGGTAAAAGTGCTGTTCCCTTAGTGGATGCACTAAACTTTGCGGGCTATGAAACATTAGGAACTGCCGTCAACGTTTTAGGCTTAGCAGGCCTTATTGCCTCTTTCTTCTCAATCATTTACGGGTATAGCCGTTTGGTGTTTGCTTTATCCCGCGCTGGCTATTTACCTAGCAGTTTATCTGTAACCGATAAACGCAAGGTACCTTCTCGTGCGTTAATTGTTCCGGGAGTACTTGGTTTTTGCGCATCATTAACAGGAGAAGGAGATCTAATGTTGGCAATGGCGGTAGTTGGTGCAACCGTTTCGTACGCTCTAATGTCTCTTAGTCACATATTATTACGTATCAAACAGCCTAGCTTAGAGCGCCCTTATAAAACACCAGGTGGCATTATTACCTCATCGATAGCCTTTGCTCTGTCACTATTAGCACTTACTGGAGTATATGCTTATGACCCTCGCGCTTTCTTTTATACTCTAATACTGTTCATTCTTGGAACCGCTTATTATGCTTTTTACAGTAAGAAGCGTTTAGTGGCAAAAACACCTGAAGAGGAATTTAACATGCTTGCTGCGGCGGAAGCCGACTTGAGTGCTTCTAGCTAGATGGTATAGGGTTGCGAACCTTGTTGCGACAAGGTTCGCCGAGCAGCTAAAAGGCTTACCTAAAACAAGCGAGGTTACTGTGCAAGCGCTCGATCTTACTAGTCATCGTTAACGGCAACACGCCAGATTCTGATATCTTTTTTAATACTAAAGCAGAAGGCGACACACCATGTGTTAGAGCTTCATATTGGAGCTCTAATACTGTTTGACGATTTAGTTTTGAGTCATAACTAGATGGTAATTCCTGATTCAATTCAAAGGCCCCATCAAGCAAAGGTGAAAAAGCGACTAATTGAATATCTGGATTGAATTTCAATAAAGTTTCAGCCAATTCCTCACTCAAACAAACCTGTACCCCAAAATCTGCTTGTGCATTTGGGGCAATTACCGAATGCCGATATTGAGCATAATCCAGTGGCGCCAAATTATTCTCTTCAATTAGCGTAAGTAACTCTTTCACACGGGAGACAGAGAAGTTTGAAATACCTAACTTTTTCACTACACCTTGATTAACGTACTCACTCAAGGTTGACCAAGTTTCATATAAAGGTGTTTTTTGATCATCAATATGAGCATAAAGCACATCCAGATAGTTTGTTGATAAACGCTTAAGGGAGGCTTCAATTGCTTTATGAATGGCTGCTGCACTTAGCCCTTCTGCGGTTTCAAAGTTAATACCGTCTGTTGGTTGGGCACCTATTTTCGTGTGGATTTCAAGGCGTTCTCGAACTTGCCTGTTTAACCAAGTACCAATAACGGCTTCACTCTCACCACCTTTGCCTGCCCAAAACGCGTAGTTATTAGCAGTGTCTATGATTTTTCCGCCTAGTGCGACATAAGCGTCTAAAATAGCATGCGCTTGAGATTCAGGGATGGAGGTACCAAAGCTTGCTGTACCTAGGCCGACATTCATAAGAGCTCCTAGCTGACATTTATTTTAACTCATTAACGCACTTGCTTAACAAAAGCGCAAATTCCCTTTAACGCTTTCTTAGAAAATTATTTCATCGTGCTCAAATATGTGGTCTCTTCTCCTTCCCTTAACCTTCAGAAACATAAATTTGCATGCTACTGAAGCCTCTATCCCGCATCGGAAGAAGCGCTT
Source organism: Marinomonas epiphytica (assembly GCF_054780655.1). NCBI lineage: Bacteria > Pseudomonadati > Pseudomonadota > Gammaproteobacteria > Oceanospirillales > Oceanospirillaceae > Marinomonas > Marinomonas epiphytica. The sequence goes on along the minus strand of NZ_BAAGVX010000026.1, from coordinate 480,934 downwards.
GATATTCAGCACTTTCTAAAAAATTTCGCACACTCTCTGCGGATTGAAATGCAACCTGTAGCATAACCGACGCTCGGTGTTCCCCTACTAACTGATCAGTAATAGGGTAACGCGCTTGAGGTGTACCACCATATTGTTGCAGCACACTTTTAACGCCTTCTGAATAAGCAGATGCCTGCTCACTCTCTTTTGAGTTAACACTTGCCAATACAATCATTAATGCCGTCATGATTTATTCTCCAAAAATTTCAGGTGTGAAGCGATAAGCGGCAACACGGTTCGTTATGAAATAAGGAACTAACAGCAGGTTTTCGACCTCATCAAACCAGAAATCTGCCGATGTTTGTGCCAACGATAAGCTAGACAGAACTCTTCCTTGAGACGATAAATTCAGTAGCTCTCCTTTCATAAAATCGGTTGCAAGCCAACCATTCGTATAAGGGTGTAAGCCATCTAAATTCATCCAAGTTTTCTCACCACGAAAATCTTCAATTTTTTTCGTCGTAAGTGAAATACGCTTTAATAAACCACTGCTAAGCGTTGAGAAATCTGCTTGTAATTCGCCTCCCCATGAGGCGACATACAAGCTTCCCTCTTTGACCACTAGCCCGTTAGGTGATTCCAGTTGTGGTGTTTCCAGCCACACAGAGAGTTCTTGGTCTTTCAGTTTATAAATGCGATTTTCCAACCAATCAGAAACGTACAAGACACCATTTTCATCAAAAGCTAAACCATTCAATACACCAGCTTCTGGAACTGGATACCGAGCTGATACTTTTGCGGTATCGACATTAATCACTACCAGCTCTTTTACATCCGCTACGTATAAATATTTTCCCCGTTGCGCTAAACCTTTTGGAGAGTCTAACCCCAAAACCCATTCAACCTGATGCGAAGAGCCATCAGCTGAGATCAAACCAATGCTACCGTTGCCATCTTCCTTTAAAGGCTCTCCATTAATGTTCGAGACATAAATTTGCTGCCTGTCTCTATCTAGCAATACCGATTCTGGCATTTTAAAGTCGTTGAACTCCCACAACACATTGGGTTCTGCAAACGCCATTTGCGCTGACAACAACCCAGCTGTCAATGTTATCCACTTCATGATTTAGTCCTTACATATCTATTGTTTACAAACAAAAGATATGTAATATAAAACCCTAAAGAAACATTAAATAAAAAAGGTACAATTTACGTACCTTTTAATTAAATGAAGTATCATTAACTTAATTCACCCAACTTTGACTGAGGCCACCGATGCAACAAGCGGCACAACATGAAATTACTCATGCTCTAAAATTAGCGCTCAAAGCAAGAGGCTTAACCTATCAAGATGTTGCGACACATATTGGTGTTTCTGAACAAACGATTAAGCGTTTGTTCAGAGAGAAGGACTGTTCTCTAAGCCGCCTAACAGATGTGTGTAGTGCGATTAACATTTCCTTGTACGATTTGCTCACAGTGGCAAAAGAGTTCTCAGAGCCCATGGTAAGTTTGTCCTATGAGCAAGAGGTTTGGTTGGCATCACATCCTTCCCATTTTCACTTTCTTTTTTTCCTAACCTCGGGCTATAACACCGAGGAAATTAAAAGCAAATATCAACTCGATGACCTACAGCTATTTAAATATTTAAAAGACTTAGACCAGCAAAACTTACTGACTCTTGGTGCTAATAATGAACTGAAATTGAAAGTAGAAGGCAGACTGCTCATGCGCTTGAATGGCAAGCTTGCTAAATTAGTGAGAGAAAGAAACCACGACTTTCTGAACCAAGTATTCAAACATCACGATGAAGAGCACACTTGGTTTTCTAGCTCCTTTCGTTTTATGTCGGCCGACACACTCAGCGCAATGCAAAACGACATGGAGGAACTCATGCGACGCTATCGAAAAGCAGCCTATCAAGATGAAGCAATACTGCCGAGAAATAAGCTCCTTCCAGTCAAATGGTCAACGATCGCTTCCGAATTTGATATTTGTGGCATGTGGCCTTTAGATACCGATAAAAAATAGCGCTAACTTCTCATGGCTATGAAATTAACGATTGGAAATTGGGAATAGATGATTTTGAAGCTCGTCAGAAGACACTCTGTCATTTTGGTAATCCTCCCATCAAACTCGGGCATTTGAGAATCCATGAATAAACCTCATCAAGTGTTCCAATATTAATGCTTAGTTTATTTATATAAATAAACTAAGGCCTATTAATAATAGGCCTTATTTGTAGTGGTATTAGCTTATATCTTCATCAAAAAACATCTTCATCTTTTGCGAAAAATTTAGGCCTCCGTGCGTCTTTTTCCGCCTGCCTAATTTTCACAATATCATTTAGATACCAGTTTTTATTCATGATAGAGAAATCAGCAATCTGCTTATTGGCGACATAAATAATACCACCACGGTGCTTATCAAATGCCCGTTTCCCATCAGGCAACTTAAGCTTTTCAGGAAACGTTCGAACTGTAAACATGATATTTTGCCTACCAAAGTCTTCCCCAATTACAGAGAAGTCATACCCAGATAATACGTACCTTGTCTGTCCTAAATAACATAGGAAAATACTATGATAACTCTGCTCTTTAAGCTCTGCTGCAGCCTGCAAGAAAATGCGAAAGACATCATTTTGACTCGACAGCTTATCTACATGATTGATACAAAACCCTAAATTATCTCCTTCTTCGACTAACCTAAAATCAATACCAACATTTCTTGGATCTGCTTGTACGAGCTTTTCATGTACCACTGACAAATTGATAGATGAGCTTCCGTACAAGGAAAAACTGGCGCTAAGAAAGAAACATATAAAAAATGTTTTCATATCAATTCCCCCTTAAAACGCATCAACATCTGTTTGACTATGTGCTTCTTCAATCTCTTTCTTAGCATTATAAAAAGCAGGGCTTTCATATACTATTTTGACATACCCTTTCCCTCTACCTCTTCCTTCTATCGTAGCTTGTATTACTCCTCCACTTACAGTATAGGACGAGAAGTACGTACCGCAGCCAGAATACTCAAGGCACTGATAGAATTCATCTGAGTCTTTGTATAAATTCAGACCTGTTCGCTCATAGCTAGAAGATGGCTCACCATATTTTTTAGTAAGAAGTGCAGTTACTTGCTTGTACAGCTCTTTTCCCTTAGAACCATATGCATCGCCAGTAATATCTTTAGAACTGACTATGGCTTTCACCAATTTATCTTTGTACGTTAATACTAAATATTCATCTCCCTGAGACCAAGGTTTAGGGGCACTAACAGAAGACAAAAAGCTAAATTCTTCATATTTTTCTGGAGCAGAAAACCCAATAGCCTGTAGCTCAGCATGGTTCATCCCCCATTCTAAACCAAAGGGAGAAGGGAACTTTTCCGCGGCAGATACAGAGAAGGCTGAAGACAACAACAAAGCAGGGGCAACACAGCGTAAAGACAATTTATTCATAACATATCCTCAATAGATTAATAATCGAATTAACCTATAGCAGAAGGCGTGTCAACAAAAATATCCATATTTATCAGTGACTTATAAAAAAACCATCACTAGTTATAATAAAATTTCTTATTTTTACAAAACTTTCCTTACCCTCAAAAAATAAAAAAGCCAAACATCAACATGTTTGGCTTGGTGAAAGAATTAGCCTAATTAGAACTCTATTCTACTCGAACACCTGAATTTTCCACTAATAGCTATGCTAAAGTTGGATGCTAATTGTACAGATAGCATCTTCACTAAGTTGTTCAAAGGGAAAAACAAGAGATTGTTTTGCGCTATGAGTCCCCTATTTCTATACCTACCGTAATAAATGTATCCCAATCACAGTCATCTCTATGAGAAATCTGTGCATTGTCTCTTGCATCTCCGAGCCTAGTAACTTGATCAGGAATACTCCGACGGAAATCGAAGTTATGAAGCCCTCGTCCCACCTTTAATCGCCAATACCCCAACCCCTGATCAAAAATAATCTGTGCTTTAGAACCTGATTCAAATTCTAAATTTAAACTACGTCGATGAGGTATATCTGATTTTTTGGCTAATTGGATTGATGTATTTGGACCACAAATTTGCTTTATCCACCCTTTAAAGATCACTTCATAGTCATCCTCGTATCTCCAGTCATGATGTATCACATGACCTGGGTAATCTCCTTTTTCATCAAAGCAAGTCGTCACCGTTACATAGTTATCTTGATTAGAAATAGAGCTTAGAAGCTCACCCAGCATCAAAAGGCTTGATGGGCTTTGTAAATAGCGGTCAGTATAGTTAATCGAGATAAGCTTCTCGTTATCAAATAAGTTTGCGAGCCTGCTATCCTTTTTACTCAATAACTCCAAAATTCTTAACCCAAAACCCTTTAAGGATCCGTTTAACTCATTCTTAACAGCTATATCAACCGCACCTTGTACAGTCAAAGGTTCCGTGAACGATAGCACCTTGCCTGTGATTTCGGGTATGGCATCCGTTGTAACAGAAATATCAGAGGAATTAAGCCAATTTTCACCTAACGTTCTTGATTGATCGTCAAGACACCCAATCGTCTTACAGGAATGCTCGTAACATACCTGTACTACCGCGGGAACCTTAACGTCTGCTTCCACTATATCTACCTTCATAGCAGATAACTGAGCAAGAAAGTCTCTAACTTCTCCTTCCCACTTAATCTCAGGTACAACAACTTGTACATTTAAACTTTCACCTAACAACCGATGGAAGTACGATGTTAAAAAACCAAGAGAGGTATCCCAATCTTCAATATTCCTAGACAAAATAAACTTAACAGAGAAAGGCTTATTACGAAGCTGCTCAGCAAGTTTCTCCTTTATGGGCATTGAGTTGTAAATTGCATCTACAGAACCCAACATATTCTGATATTCGGCTGGAAGATCAAGATGATTGTCAAAATCAGCTTCATTTAACCAAGTAAGTGCTGTCTTACGATCTAGACGATCAATATCATGCCGTGAATCTGACTCTAAGAGACAAGAATGACAGTAACGGTCACATTGATCTTTGCACTCAAGGACATTTTTCATGCCTTTTAAGAGCTCTTTAATCTTGGCAGCCGCAGATATGGAAAAGCCTGCACCGCCACTGACTGTATCAAACAGCTGAATGACTTGTGCTTTATTACCTTGTCCTACAATTGCCGGTCTTGTTCCATAACCAACTTCATTAGATGAAATACCAAGTTGATCAACTAAGGTTTCTCTAAGAGCAACAGCGATTGTAATCGCAATACTTTTATTATTAAGATACTCAGCTGTTACAGGGTTACGAAGAACTAACTCGAATACATCCGTAGTGGTATTAAACCCAAGATGGATACTTTCCATGATCTTTCCTGATGCACCACATTCAGGCTTACCATTCTCATCGCGTTGAAATTTATTTGGCATAGGCGGCCTATGCGTCCCTTCTGGATTAAGGGATTTAGGGTACTCTTCTGTTGCAGTCATAGACTCTGCTCGACCACAACCAAGACAAAGAGCATAGCCCGTACCATATAGGCCTGAGCTGTGATGAAATACATGCCCAGAAGTATCAACTACCATATAGCCAAGTTCGGAATTAGGAAGTGTAACTTTATCGCCTTTCCCCATCACCCATGGTTCTTGAACAGGAATGTAAGCAGTCTGTGATATGTTGTTGCTTGGCGGCAGGTAAAAATCAGCCACAAAACCAGTTGGTTGTATTACTTTACGCTGATCTTTTATTTTAATTGGCTTGGCACAAGCCGAGTTGCTACACATAATATTATTTTGTTGGCTGAGATCTGGTTCATATCCTGTTTGGCCACAATGAGAACAGTGCCATGCAACATCAAACTTTTGAGTTTCTTTCAGCCCTTCAACATGAGCTTTTTGCCAACCTAATGATATACCAGCAGTTTTGTGTACACGGCCATCAAGTACAATTTCAGTACCAGGAGCGTATTCACGAATAGCTACGGCTAGATTTCGACTTGGTAGACCTCGATTGATCGCAACATTATCTTCACGTTCATCTTGTTTATTCTTCCTACCTTCCTTCTCGCGGAGATAATCTTCTAGGTTACCCACATTCAAATTAACGACATCTGTAGGAAAGCCATAGCCTGGAAGAAAACCCCTGCATGCAAGATCACGTAGCAAATACTCATTGCAAAGGCGATTTAAATCACCATTCAGTTTATAAGCGTAAGGGCCATCTTTATCAGCAGAAGCAAGCTCAGACTGAATAAACTGATATTCTTTTAGCCACTTTTCACTTAAGAGCTTGATCGTTTCAGATGTCGTTGTGACTAGACTATCTACGCTTGAGTTTTCCAACTTAGTTTGTGATGTAAGTGTTTTAATTTCATTTTGCAGTTTAAATTGATTACCTTCAAGCCAATTGATAAATCGAGTACAAGGCACATTACTAGAAGCTTCAGGTGTATAGAACCACTCCAAATTTAAGAAAAACTTTTCTTTAGAAGTCTCTCCAATTACATTTCGAAGGAACGTCCCAAGCAAGAAAGCATTAATGTGACGTTGTACAATTTTGGCAGAACTAAAGGCTACATGAGGCGCAGGAATATTCGTTTCAAATGGCCATTTTGGGTTGTTAAACACATACTGGTCATGAGGGTTATTCTTACAAAGCGTAAAGCCAACAGCACGAGCCTCTTTTGAGCGCCCTGCTCGACCAGCACGCTGTAGATAATTCGCAGGATGTGGTGGAACGTTGTTCATAACAACAGCAGAGATACCACCAATATCTACCCCCATTTCCATTGTAGTGGAGCAGTTTAAGACGTTTTTTTGACCATGTTTAAATCGTTCTTCATATTTCTCTAACTTCTCGGATGATTGCTGTGCAGAGTGTTCTGCGGTAGTGTAATAAACCCCACCCTCAACCACTCTATCGTTAATATCCGTCCATAGATTTTGCTGACGCAGTTGCTTAATAATGTCGTTAGAAGCCACATTATCTCGAATAGCTGAGATATAGCGACTGTTATCCGTTGATGTATCAAGCTGCCAAATTTTTGGTAAATCAACCTGCTTACATAGGTACTTATCAGGCTCTTTATATGGATCTTTATTCCAAGGAATATAAGGTGTAATCCCTTTAAATACAGTGTCGATTAGTTTATTTGTAACTGGACAAATGTATGCCTTAGTCATTAAGGAGAAACTGATGGTATCCAATCTCAGCTGGTATTGTTTACCCGTAAACTCACTAAGAGTTTTAGATTGACCGCTAACCAGACAATTCCATGCAGCTTGTAACCAACCATTAATTATGACTTTAGTTCTTTCCTCTGTAGGGTCTAACTTGCTGCCTTTAGCCAACAGTGAAATTAGTCGAGACTGCTGTTTGGCTTTTGACCTCACTTGTGGCCAAGGTTTCACCCTAATCCCTTGATCATCTTTTGACTCAGGACTGATTAAATGCTTCTCATAGAAACGCATGCCAATCCATTTAGTCCAGCTTTTATTAAGTTGAACAAAAGTGTTTTCTCGAACGTGGAAGTTCATACACACCACAAGAAAATCCTTCCAGTCTTTAAGAGTGTGACCATGTTCCGACCAATTTTCTGGTATAGAGGTAATTGCCTCAATCCCGGAGTAAACAATACGCACTAACCCCTGAGTCTCTACGTTATTGCGGTATTTAGGCCGGCGAGCTATCTCTCGCGTTAAAATCATTTCAGAAAGTGTTGTTGCATCACTTACATCAAAGGCGTCTGGGTCTAAGTATCGATTCTCCCAAGTCATTGAGTGAGAAACGTTTTGATCTAATTTTAACTCACGAACTAGTTCATGCCATGTTATAGGGGTTGGATTAGTTACTTTTTCAGCGCTCAATGATTCTAAGTATTGCTCTAAAGCCTTAGCTAATTCAGGGTCTTTGTCTTTTTGCAATAATATAAAGTCTTGAATTACATCAGGAGCGAGCCCCATATACATTTTTACTTTTTCAAAAACTGCATCATCTAGATCACTTTTTTCTTCCAAATGATTTTTAAGCTCTCGAACCATTATACCTCGTAACAAGGAGCGTTCTGCTTCTTGCTGCATACTAACCGACATTTTTGCCGTGCCTTGACGGCTATCGGTAAAGGTAATAAGACGACGCCCCCGAGCCGGTAGTTCAGCTGGCGTTCGTTTGACTTCAGCATCATCCTCCGGCTCAAAGTCTGGGCAATACTCTAATATGGTGGGTACAACATTAGTGGAGTAAAACGGAGCTCCCAGCATACAACGTCTTAATGCTTGGCCATGAACACCTCTACCTGAATGCCCACAATCTGAGCAGACAGGCTTTTCTTGCTCGTCTCTCAACGCCAAAGAAAAATCACCGTCTCCAAAAGATTCTATTCCATCTTTTGAAAACACTCTTAGGTGGTAGTCATTTTCACTTGATTCATTTGCACCAATAACAACAAGCCCTGAAGACCTTGAACCTTGATATTGCTCATTCTCACTTCCATCCGAATTATCAGAGTTATCACTCTCTTCATCAGAATCACCTTCCGTTAAGCTAAATTCATCGTGAGAGCGATCAATCCAAGGCACTAGCTTGCTGTTATTTGTATCAAAAGAACCTAATAAATGAGGTTCACTACACACATTACAAAAAGCTATCTCTAAGACAGGAGAACCACATTCACAATGTGGACGTTGCTTGGTGTAGACATATCCATATGGCCAATCCTGCTGTAGTTTTGTGTGTTGTTTATGGGAACAAGTTGGGTTCACACAAGACCAAAGACCACTTAAAGTCCGCTGGTAATAGTGTGAACGGACTTTTAAAAAGGCTTCAGAGCTCGAAGTTTCTTTAGTATTCGTACAGAGGTCTATCCAGCGAAAAATCTCACTTTCTTTTAACTTGAAGTCAGACATATCTGAAACTAAGTCATAAATTGACTTAGGCACTGAACCCTCAGCTGTTAATATATTTCGAAGAGATACAGCAATTCTAGACTCTTCTAAAGCTCTAAAGCGCTTGCTAGAAACCTCTTTTTTCTGCTCTTCTTTAGGCTTTAATGGCAGCTGGCCTTCCGGATCGATGGATTCAATTTCATCGATTGTACGGTTCACACTATCGACTTTGTTTAGCTTGGGTACGATTCGCTTGCCACCGATTACCGCTACCTGATCGACCGATATGTTTGCTAAATTAGCCAAGTAACGTCTTAAACTATCTTCAGCTTCTTTTCCCGCAATGGTTGCTGAAGTTGCTACAAAGCGAATGTCCTCCGCTTTAACTTCAAAGGCTTGCATAACACGGCGTAATTGCAATGCTAATTCCGCTGCTTGAGAACCAATGTAAGTGTGAGCTTCGTCTAGAACAATCCAGCGTAATTTCCCTTTAGATTTTTTGATAATTGGAGCATCTGCTTGACGAATCAGCATATACTCCAACATAGTACCATTAGTAACAAGAATGGGAGCTGGGTCGTCGCGCAACCCTTGGCGACTCATCACATCTTGCGGGTTCGCTGTTTGTTTTTGGCTTTCTTTACTTTTAAGTTTTTCCGGCGTTTTACCGTTGTAGAGACAAAAACGAATATCCCCTTCAAAGTGCTTTGTCCAAGCATTCAAGCGCTCACGTTGGGAGTTAATTAAGGCATTCAATGGGTATAGAAAAATCGCTCTTACACCAGTAAGGGCTTGACCTGTCTGAACTGTTTCACGGTAAAGATCTTCTAGCACAGGAACCATAAAACATTCTGTTTTACCAGAGCCCGTACCACTGGTAATAATCCGAGACTTGGGAGTTTCATCAAGTAAATCTGTCCACGCCTGGTATTGATGTTTGAAAGGGCTCCAGTCCTTTTTAAAGGAATATCGCCCATTATTTTCGTGATCCAATGCATCAATAATTTTCGGGGATAAAATGTTATTCAGTTCACCAACCTTCTCGGTGTGAGGCTCCCATCCAAACATTTGTTCAAAAACTGGTCCGTGAACAAATGGCTCATCACTTTCAAATAGATCGTTTAGATGATTACGCAAGTTAGGCTTGTTAATACCTAGCACACTCAGTGTTGCTTCTTTAGCACGAGAGTTCGCTTGTTGTTTAAGTGTTGAAAAGTAACCGGCCATACCTTACTCCGTGGCAAAAATAGATAAACAGCATTGAAAAACAGAATTGAACCAATCTCGATCGAAGTCCATTAGCTGTCTCAGTAATAAGTAATTTACGCCTGTTGCCCCTAAAACATCTGACCATGTGGTTTTTCCCGAAACAACAGCCGCCGCAATAATAGGAAATAAAGCCACTGCTGTTTGAAATTTGTGTGGTATTTCGAAACAAAGCAGTTCCGGCTTATGGGTCAAGAGCCATTGATTAAAAAAGAAGTCATAGTGTGAAGGCCAATTTTCATTGTCTGCATTCACCCTTAGTAAATCTCCCTTCCAAATATTCACCAAAGCGGGATAAACGGCTCCATTTGACTCAGATGCCTTAAACAACTCAGGTGAACCTAAAAAGTTCATCAATTTATCTAATTCTCGCATTTCAAAAAGCTTAACAAGCTCATCTGGGTATGCCTGCGCTTGCAAGGATTCTTTATAATTACTGAGTGCTTTGCTCCAACTGTACAAAGAATTCAGTTCCCATATGATATTAAACTCTGTCTGAAATGCCTGCAAAACGTCTTCAGTATTGTGCCGGCTAACCAATGGATAAGAAGTTAAGCAAAGCGGATGTTTAGCCAAAGCTTTCCAGACTTCAAATGTTGACATTGGCAAGTGAGAAAAATTTTCAAATAGAGCATCGAGGTATAGCCAGCCTGAATGAGATAAATTGCCAGCCATATCATCAAAAATGCTCTTAAATGGATTCGAATTATGAAGAGGGTGGAACTCCGATACCGCTTTATTAAGTGTTTTAGCTTTTTCTGAATTTAACACGGTATGATCCGGTGCCAAATAAGAAGCACGAAATGACACTCTAGAAGTTTTGCTTGGTACCGCTAATTTCGGTGCCCCCACTTGAGGAGGTAGCTCAAACTTTCCAATCGGTGAACCATTCGAAGTTCTTTGCATCAGCTTGATAGGCTTTTCTTCAGGGTTTTCTAAGTTAATTAATTCAACCTGTATTTTCCCAAAATCGTCCACTTCTTTCTCATCAAAAGCCAGCAAGTCCCCTTCTTTCGTTGGACTGGTTGTATAGCGACCAATTTGATACTGAACTGGATCAGTAGTAGCACTACTGATAATAAGCCTTACTGTTTCATCTAAACCGTCAGATGTAGAGAGCAACTCTTTTATTTTATGTCTAAATTCGTACAGACTTATCTCTGCAAATGAGTCGCTGACTAAATAGGTATAGTTAAAACTTACTTTATCTTTTGAACGCGTAGGTGCTTTTAACTCAATATCGAATTTAGTCTTGCCTTTTTCTGGCTCAGAGAATAAAAGTACTCGAGCTCCTAGCAAATCTTCAACAATGACTCTTCTGCTTAATTTTTGCCCATCCGCATCAAATAACAGTGCCCCCTTAGAAGGGAATGGAATTCTCAGAGCAATTGGGTCAGCTAATAAATTAGCTCTAATCTCAAGTTTAACTTCAGAAGGCGGAGTATCATCACCAGCATTAAGCTCTATGCCCTTGCCAGCATCGGTTTTAATTATCTTAGTAGCAATATCTGTTGTGACCTTAGAGGTTAGGTTTTGCTCGCAGTCTAAGTGAATCGTTCCAGTCGTTGGCGACAAACCCGCTTCAATTTTTATTTGCAAGCTATCTGGTAAAATCGCTATTTTACGACGATACAGTGTTTTACCCTCTACTTTCACACGCAATACTTGGCGTCCATATATTGCAGCAAGGTATTCCCCTTTACCGTAAATAGAGTCACCAATGTAGATATCAGCATTTGGCAGCTGACAAGAGATTTTTGGCACACCCTTGAAAACAGGAAAACCTTGCACAGATTCATATGCTAGTTCTGCCCCGGTAATACTTAGCAACTCTTTAGTAAATGCGTCCGCTTTACTAGAAATAACATACTGATCATTTACATCATCGGATTGTGTCGAAAGTGTCAGCTCGCCACTGAAATGAATGAGCTGGTAACCACCATCTAGTTCTTCATGGCTATAAATGTTGGCCGAATTTTCTTGCTTTAACGTTTCAAGATAACTGGATGTTAAAACATAAAGGCTCTCGGCTTTTTTACTTACACTTCCTAGACCTACTAGTTGATTACGACCATCAACCTGCTCAAGCACTACAGGCATATCCGACAGCAAAATTGACGACTCAGGGATGACCTCTTGATAACGTATCGTGCCTGACTGCATCACCACAAGACTTAAAGGCGCTTCCCATCGCTGACGAGAAAATTCAAATTTTGTAGACCTAAGGTGCAAAGTAGTCACGTCTTGATCGCACTCTAAACGCACACGCCCTAAGCTCTTAATCTGCTGTTTACCTTCATAGAGAAAAAACTCGGCATTAGGGTGAGAAAATTCACTTTTACCTATAGGTACTTGAATGCGCTTCTCGCATTCTATTTGACCTTTGAAACCAAAGTTATCTGAATGGGACAGCCATTGCAGTAAAGCTAAACGCTTTTGCCGTTGCTTAATATCTTTTCGCTGTGACGCAGCCGAAGTCAGTAGGCCAGCCAAGAACTCATTTCCTGTTGAATCTTCTAAAGGAATAGGAAAGCTACCTCTCCACGAAGGAAGTGAGTTATCAAGGTGTGCAACTGGGTCTGTCTGATTATCCAAGTCGTAACAATCGATGAAGGCATATAACCTAGCAACCATTTCATCAAGTAGAGCTACCGTCGTTTCTTTTTGAAAAGCATCGGGAAAGCCCTCTAATTGCTTTTGGATAAGTGGTACTGGAGAAACGCCAAATGATTTTGCTTTATCAAACTCATTAAGTAAACGTTTGAAAAGTTGCTGATATCGACTACCTTGACTCGCTAACAAACCAAAAGGTAAACCACCCTCACTGAACACAGTGCCTAGAAAATCATTCCGGTCACTTTCATAACGATTAACTTTTCGCCCCCAGTAACTCAAACCTTTTTCAATCAATTGAGGCCTTTGACTCGCTTCGATTTTAAAGTCTAACGCACTCCAAATTCCATCCCAGGACCAGCCCTCTTGATATTCACGGCGATACCATTCCGAACAAAATAGGCAAAATGCCGCGCACCATTCAGCGTTTCTAAACCTTTCTTTTGAAGCTACCAGCCTTCTGAGAACGACTTTTAATTCTTGATACTCGTCGTTCGTTAGCTGATAGGTAAACAATGGCTTTTGTTTGGCATTTTCAAATCCACGTTTTTGAAACATAGCAGAAAGCCAACTACTACAAGAAACAGGGATAACTGATGTAAGATCCATTTCGACTTGTCCTTATATTGAATCGTTAATTTGTTCTACTTTTAATCTATTCTCTTCAATCCGATTTTTCGCTTTCTTTATCCCGCCGGCATATTTATTAATATCACCAACATTTTTACCCCACTCTTTTAGGTCTTGTATGCGTCGCTCGTCCATCATGATCAATGTGTTAAGCGCTGTTACTTTAGCTGTTGAAGCCTGTTCATCTATCGCTTTTTTCAGTAGGTTAAGCGCTTCAAACTGCCCTTCAAGTGATTTCAAAGTTGCTTGCTCAAATTGGTCGTTTTGCTGTTGCTGTAGCACAAACGAATAAATTGCTAATCCCAAAGCAGCGCCAGAGAATAAGCTTGCACCAATACCAAAAGTGGTTGAAAAGTATGACGCCTCTTCAAGGTTTGGATAAAACTCCATAACACCAAATCCAAGAAATGGGATGATGGCAGCAAACATAAGCACGACTGAACACATTTTCTTCATACATATCTCCTTAATAATAGTTAATATGCATACAGCAGATAGTGTGCCAACTTTTTTATCCTTAAAAATCAACAATTTAAAACAATTTCAAAATTACAGATGATAAATAATTTTACTTTTTTTATAATTTAATTTATTTTTTAGATTGTTTTCTCTTGGTGCCAGTAGCCTTTTCACTCAATTTTGAAGAGCTTCGATAAGGTACTTTTGCAGAAGGCACTAGCTTGGATGCAGCATCTAAGTGAACATCTTGATCATCAAAGAAAATATGAGGATTAAAGGCTTTTAACACCTTGTCTTTACCAACGCCACCTAGAAAAAATGCTTCATCAACGTAAACTCCCCAATCACGCAGTGTTTTAATAACTCGCATTTCTGAGGGGCTATTTCTAGCAGTGACAATAGCGATACGAACAGGTGAGGATTCAACACGAATGGGTAGACGATCTTGCAATTTGGATAATTTTTTCAGCAAGCTTGCGTAAGGTCCTTCTTCCATAGGGATATCTTGCATTTCATCCTCTTGAGCATGAAATGCGTCCATTCCCAGAGTTTTATAAACCAACTCGCTTTCATCGGAAAACAGAACTGCATCACCATCAAATGCAATACGCACTTGACCATCGGGAATCTTAGGCGCATCTTTAGGTGGTTCTCTTAAAATGGCGGCTGCACATTGGCGAGAGTCTATGACTTTTTGAGCATCGTCTACATTGGTAGTTAGAAACAAATCTACGTCAAATGCCTCAAGGTAATCTGACACTGATTCACCTGCGGTGAATGCCGAGCGTGTGATATTCAATTTATCGTTTCGTATCGTTTGTAAGACACGTAGTCCCGTATCAGGGCTGTTACGGGACATAACAACCACTTCAACCAAAGGTGATTTGTCACCTTCAGCTTTGAACTCGTTTAGAGACAGTAATGCTTTGGCCAGATGGTAACCAGTTCCTGGTGCCAAAGGCTCGTTTTCACGCTCAAGCATATATTTTTGATAAACCTCAACAGCTGTTGACGGGTCTTTCAGACGTGCCTCATTAAAAATTCGGTCAGACTCACTCATATCAAACAAGGCAGTGGCAGAAATGCCGACAACCAAGGTGTTACTTAAATCAAATGCCATTTAACTACCTATAGTGTTTATAATTTCCCAGACTTAAGATATTGCCCAAAGCTCTTTCAACCGCTTAACGGTGTAATCCCATTTAGAAGCCCGGGGCCTTGCGATGGAGTTTTGGTTGCCAAATAATCCAACTTCATTCGCTGCATAGATATAGGCCCCAAAGCTTATGTAAAACTCTCCGCTACAGCTTCCTTTTTGATTGGTATTGTCGAAAAATAAATATTTGCTTTTTTCTTTGTGGATAGCTTTGACAGTTATTTATACTCCATAAAATGATGCACCAGCACCAAACAGAAAATTAAGATTCTGCCCATAAACATCGTACAAATTAAACTTACCTGACATATCAACGTCCTTGTTATTCTTTTTTTAAAGTAATAGCTACAATTCGCCAGCAAAAGCTTTTTGGCTTAACGAGCTAAAACTGTGAGTCAACTCAATAAATGAAACAGATTGCTTATTCAATTGTTTATTCACTGTACTTTGAATATTGACAAATTTGTTTTGCAAATCAATAGGCGGAACAATGAACTCCAAAGACTCTATTCCTCCTTGGCTAATGGTGTGTTGTCCTGCCGATGTTTTAGTCTTGCTTGATATTATTTTTTTGCCACCCGGTAGGTTTAGCATATAAGACAAAAATCTAGAGTTAAATGAGTCTTTAACCTTTATTCTAATTAGGTGATCGTTATGAAACACTTCTTCATTAAATCCTTCAAAAACCGCTGAACGCCCCACATATTCTGGATTACCGTTTACACGGATAAATAGCAAGTCTCCTATATCTAAGCGATATCTACTTTTCTCTTTGTCTTCAAGTTCAATCCTATTGAGTTCCTTTCCAAACCTAATGCTCTCATAATGAACATCTTGAAGTCTCAACACGATATCACCGATGTTTTCCTCAATTTTTCTCCGCCTTGAAAGACCATTGTTTGCATGTTGAATATGTTCGCCTAACAATTCTACATCCCATCCCTTGGGATTGGTCACTGGATCACCAAACATGTCCAAAAATACAGAGCGGAGGAATTCGTCGGCGAGGTCGATGGCTTGCTGGCGTTTGCGGCGGATGGCGTCGGCTTTGTCGAGGATGGCGGCGATGCGTTTTTGTTCTTCAAGCGGTGGGAGTGGTACATCCAAGTCCTTCAGAACATCTAATGTGATGCCTTTAACTGTTGCGCCTTTTGCAAATTTAAGTATTTGATTGGCACTAGACTCTAAAAATCTCAATAGAAATCGTTTGTCTGCTTTCTCATCGTTTTTAATTATCAAAGCTTTTAAATCTTGGTTAATTGCCATCTCAGCACCAAGAAGAGCAACTTTGCCTACTGCCATTCGAGTAGGTACAACAATTGTTTCTCTTGGTATCAAATTGGTAGCAGATTTCTCCAAGCCCTGGGCTGTGATATAATCAGAAGCGGTATCAATCAAACTAGATTTAAAGTCTTTAACTGACACCCAAGGAATATCGCCTCCCCAATACTCAGGCATATCCTTGCTGGGTGTCCCCCCCCCCTTGATATCAACAATATCCCCCAACTTTACCATCGGCCATTTCATAGCAACCCCTCCAGTTCTTTTAGGTCTGCCATGATTTCATTTTCTAGGGCCATAAGTTTTCCAAGGATGACTTTCGGGTCTTCATAGACTTCTTCTTCGTACACCACTTCTTTGTAGCGGTTGATGGAGAGGTCGTATTTATTGCTGGCGATGTCAGTGGCATCCACCACAAAGGCTTTTTGTGTTTTGTCCTGAAAATATGCAGCTGCATTTTCTGGATTGACGTATCCCTGCACGTCATCTCCAAATTGAGAAAAATCAAAGTTACTCTCAACTAGCTGTCGGTAAGCTTTCCATTGTGCAATGGCGTCTGGTAAGTCGTTACTGCCTTCGCCTTTTAATGGCGTGCGTTTATCGTCTAGTGAGTAACCATCGGCTTGCAGGTCATAGAACCAAACTCGCTCTGTAGAGCCGCCTTTGGTGAAGAGCAAAATAGCTGTACTCACACCTGCGTAGGGTTTAAACACGCCGCTTGGTAAACTGATGATGCCTTCCAACTGGTTATTTTCGACCAGCTCTTTACGTAATTGTTGATGGGCTTTAGAGGAACCAAATAGCACGCCGTCTGGCACGATTACAGCGGCACGGCCACCTAGCTTTAAAGATCGTAAGATATGCGCCACAAACAGCAGCTCGGTCTTTTTGGTTTTGACCATGCTGAGCAGTTCTGGGTTGGTGTTAGTCTCGTCCAAGCTCCCCTTGAATGGTGGGTTCGCAAGCACCACGTCGAAGAAGTTTTCTTCTTGTTTAGGGAAGTTTTCACGAATGGATTTATTTAGTGTGTCTTGGTATACCACATTCGAGCCATTCACCCCGTGTAGCATCATGTTCATACTGGACACGCGTAACATGGTGGTATCAAAATCAAAGCCCCAGAACATGTCGTCACTGATGTGCTCACGGTAGCTTTCTAGCTTGTCTCCTGGGTAATGTTTATTGCCTTCTTCGTCTTCCCAAATGTTTTCTGGGCTGGTGTGCTGACGATTCAGGTATTCCATTGTCCGCGCTAAAAAACCTGCTGTACCACAAGATGGATCACAAATGGTATCAAAGGGTTGTGGATCAATAATTTCGATCATGGCATCAATAATGTGCCGTGGCGTACGAAACTGACCGTTGATGCCAGCTGTTGTTAATTTGCTTAACAGATATTCGTAGATATCCCCTTTTACATCGCTTTGGTTCAGCGGTAATGAATCGACCATTTCTAACGCAGCTACTAAAACCGATTCGTTTTTGATTTCTAAATCCGCGTCTTCCATGTAGTAACTGATGTGACCAAGCGCTTTGGTAGGCGTATTTTCATCCGCTTCATCTATATCCGCCACTTGCCCTAGTTTAGAAAAGTACGGATACACTTCGCTTTTAAGGTGTTTATGAAGCTCTTTTCCAGATAAGTTTTTGAAGTTTTTCCAGCGTAGTAATTGCCCTTCTTTGGTCTCTGGAAAAAGGCGAACAAAAGCTTTACCAGTACGATTTGCCTTACGTTCTTCGGCTTCTTCTTGCATGTCGAGCATACGGGCAAACATGAGGTAACTGATCTGCTCAATCACGGTTAGTGGGTTGGTAATTCCCCCAGTCCAGAATTTTTCCCATAGTTTGTCAATGTCGTTACGGATTGGTCCGGTTAGCATAAATTCTCTCTTTAATTAGGGTGCCGATTGATCTGGGCCAGTCGATTTTACGAAAGGTTTTAGTACAGCCACTAGGTCTTCTACATCTGCTTCTTTAAACACGCCGTCAATGCCTTTTGGGTTAACACTGGTAAAAGGTGCTTCGTAGAGCTTGGCAATGTCTATAAAGCCGTAGTTGGCAATATAGGTTTTCAACATTTCCATAAAACGCACTTGCTGAGCAGTTAGGTTTGGGTGTCGGTGAACAAAGCCGGTGAAATGTTCATTCACTTTAGAAGGTTCTAATCCTATCAATTCCTGTAAAGTAATGTGCAGCTGATCCGCCGTGCGGCCATAAAATTCATTCAACGCATCTAGGCTCACTGTTGGATATGTTGTTAAGATGGTCGAGGTGAGATTTTTAAGATCTTCTTCCGATACCCTTTCGTTGTTCCTGATTTTCTGCAATATGGGGTTACTACTTACTAATTCATCTAATAGTTCTTTCACTCGGCGGCGATACACGCTCACTTCATCTTTACTAAACAAGTTGTGTTTTCGCTCATCTGAACGCACTTCGCCATCTTGTGTACGTGTTTTAAGCACATCATAATTCCCGCTTGTATTGTTCTGACGGAACTTCATAATGCCTCGCAACTGAGACCTCGCAGTTTCCAGTTTTTCAATACTTGAATCTACCCAGAACTCTGCACTGTTCACTTGATCAATAATTGCTTGCTTCTGACGAACCGCTTGAATGTTTACCGCTAGGGTAGAAAGCTGCTCGATGAGAGTGTCACGACCATCTTCAAAACAACTGGCTTTTTCAACCATGCAGGTTTCAATCGCTGCGATTAAGCGATCCAGCTGAGTTGCATGCTTATCTTGCAATGCACGAGAAGACATCAAGGGAGCTATCGTCTCAAGCAACAGATGTTGAGTGGTCGCATCAAGGGATCGTAAACGTTCAGTCTGGATTAAACTGTCCACTTGTCGTAACTCTTTGCGTACAGCAACACTGTCTCTTGGTAAATCGCTCAAATCTGCTTTGATAAGTTCTATAGCGGTATCAAAGGCGTCTTTGTGATTATGTTTTAACGCTTGAATCGCAAGGTTGACTCGTGCCTCAAAACAAGTTTGTAATAAAGGCTTACCACCAATATCATTGGCTTCTTTGTATTCTTGCTCAAAGTATTCAAAGTTGCCGTAGTGGTCGAAAATCAAGAACTCGCTCTTATCTATACCTGGCCCAAAAAGATCCTTACAAAGACGCGTACCGCGACCGATCATCTGCCAGAATTTCACTGACGACTTCACAGTCTTAGCAAACACTAAGTTAACCACTTCTGGTACGTCTATCCCTGTGTCCATCATGTCCACCGATATGGCAATACGGAAATCGTTGTCGCCTTTTTTGAACTCTTTAATCAAGCTTGCAACGTGAGGCACTTTGTTGTGAATGACTTTGCAGACTTTATTGCCGTGCTGTGGGTATAGTTTGCAGAATAATTTTTCCAAATGCTCAGCGTGCTTTTGGTTATTGGCAAAGACTATGGTTTTACCCACTAAGGAATTGGTTTC
Source organism: Marinomonas epiphytica (assembly GCF_054780655.1). Taxonomy (NCBI): domain Bacteria; kingdom Pseudomonadati; phylum Pseudomonadota; class Gammaproteobacteria; order Oceanospirillales; family Oceanospirillaceae; genus Marinomonas; species Marinomonas epiphytica. The sequence continues at coordinate 461,242 of NZ_BAAGVX010000026.1, read as the reverse complement.
ATCTTTGATGCCGTTATTCATCAAGTTCTCAAGGATTTCTTGATCGGTCTTTTCACTGAAGATACGACGACCAATATCTTTGCCTGCATAACTAGCGTTCTGCGCTTGATCAAAACCTAGATCGTCTTCAAGCTGCTGCTTTTGCTCATCCGTTAAATCTTTGTAGTGAATACCTTCACGCAAGAACTCCGTCGTGACATCTTTCACCTTGAAGTCGACCAAGTATGGCGGCTCGTGGTTGATCGCCTGATCTAGGGTAAACTCATAGGTTGGGTCTGTCGTTTCACAGCCAAACATATCAAAGGTATTACGGCTAATGTATTTTACAGGGGTGGCGGTTAAACCTACCTGTAAGGCATCAAAATAATCAAAGATGTCTCGGTAGCGATTGTAAATACTACGATGACTTTCATCGGCGATAATCAGGTCAAAAAAGCCAACATCTAGTTGCGCAAAGCGATTCATCATACTTGGGTAAGTTGACACGTAAATACGGGCGTTCTCGTTGATATTATAGGATTCACCTATCTCACAACGGGGCTCACTGGGTAAGTTCGTTTTAAAAGCATCGCTGGCTTGAGTTTGCAACTCTTTACGATCACACAAAAACAGCACTCTCTTTGCCCAACCTGCATTTAATAGGAGATCTGCCAGTGCAATTGAGACTCGGGTTTTTCCCGTACCTGTCGCTTGGATAATTAGCGCTTTACGACGCTGTTCTTGGAAGTTTTTTGCCACCGACTTAATAGCATCGATCTGATATAGCCGATCAGCAATGTTTAAATTGGGATTGTTTTGCTCAAGTTGGTTGTCTCGATACTGGCGCTGGTAAACCAAATAGTTCAAGCTATCTTGACTGTAAAATCCATACACCATACGTGGTGTATTGTATTGTGCATCATCCCAGATAAAGGTTTCGTAGCCATTGGTATAGAATATCACAGGACGCTGGCCAAACTGTTTTTCTAGGCTGTCAGCGTACAAGCGAGCTTGTTCGCGCCCTGCTTGGTCGGAAGCATTACTAGTACGTTTTGCTTCAACAACAGCTAAGGGCTTTCCATCGTCACCCCATAAAACATAATCTACATAGCCTTTACCAGATGGATTATTAGGAAAAGCGACTTCTACTTCGATACCAACGCTTTCTGGGTTAGAAACATCCCACCCAGCTTGGGCAAGCATAGAGTCAATGAGCAGCTTTCGTGTTTTGGCTTCACTCCATTGCAGGCTTTCGGCTACCGCTTCACTTTCTTGCTTAAGTTTGGCTTGATCTGGCAAAGCAGGAGCGTCTAAATGCTGAAGATTTTTCGTACGCTCTTTTTCAACTCGCTCTAGCAGCTCGTCATTGAGCTTTTTCTGATTTTCTAATTCTTCTTTGTATTTGTTTAATGAGCCTTTTAAGGTAACGGCTTCTTCTCGGTTGTCTTTTACATCAATAAATTCAGGTAGGCTTTCTCTTTTCTTACCGTAGCACTTTACGGCTAAATAACTTGCCAATTGATGAGCGATACCCAGCGCCATATGAGCCGTGCGAAGATCACCTTCTGCCCCGTGGGCTGTTTCATTTCCTTGTGTTCGCAAATAATTAAGTTGATAGATTAGAGGTTTGGTTACACAATTCTGGAATACGTGATTTCGAATGAGGTCATTCAATGTGGCCTCAGGCAGTCGAGGCAGGCGCTGTTCTTTATAAATGGATTTTGTGAGCTCTTCTGCGAACGCTCTAAGTCGCGTCAATGCACTGCCAGGGTCGATAAACAATATCGCTTCAGCCAAACCACCTAGGTTCGCTAAGGTTTCATTTTCTGCGCGTAAAAACTCAAAGTTTTGTGATTTCATAAATAATATTTTTTCCATAACAACGCTATTGCGAGCAACGTGCCAAGTTTTGGTTGTTTCACAGCTTTACGTTGTGTTTTTTCATCCAGTTGTCGAGGGTTTGGTGATTATTAAAGCCCAGCAATTCGGCGGCTCTGGACTTTTTGCCCTGTGCAGCCTGCATGGCTTTGGGAATGTAATCACCCACCACCTCTGAAATAATACTTTGAATATCAATACCTTGAGAGACATCCCTATCAAGCAAGTTGGTGTTATCATCTGGGTATTGGAAGAAGGCTTGCTGTATGTCTTCTGCCGCAATGATGTCACCGCTACTCCATAGCGATGCTCTTAAAATAGTAGATTTTAGTTCTCGTATGTTGCCCGGCCATGTGTGGTGAAGCAATGAATTCTTTGCCTCTACAGAAAATTTCTTACCTTTAAGTAAGGGATCTTGCAAAGAAAGCGCTACTAGCATTTTTTCGATCAGCAATAGCATGTCGCCCTGTCTTTCTCGCAACGGAGGCAATGTAAGCACACCGATGGCGATTCGATAGAACAAGTCTTCACGAAAGCTTCCTTCGCTAATGGCCTGTATTAGGTCTTTATGGGTGGCACATATCACACGCACATCGACCTTTTGGCTTTTGGTTGCACCTACTGGGGTAACCTCCCCTTCTTGTAATGCTCTTAGCAGTCGCACCTGTACGAAAGGTTCTAACTCGCCAAACTCATCCAAAAATAAGGTGCCGCCGTTTGCTTGTTGAAAGAAGCCTTGATGATCGCTGTTTGCTCCTGTAAATGCGCCTTTTTTGTGACCAAAGAGCATGGAATCCACCAGCTCGGAAGGAAAAGCACCGCAATTTACCGCTACGAATGGTTTCGCAGAACGCTCGCTTTGATTGTGAATCGCGCGGGCAAACAGCTCTTTTCCTGTACCGGTTTCGCCTTGAATCAATACAGGGACATCGCGCTTTGCAAGAATGGCGGCTTGTTGCTTTAACCTCAGCATAGCTGGGTTTTGAGTAATAATATTTTCAAACGCAGCATTCGAACTTATCGCGTCATTGGTTAGTTCTTTGAGTTGTGAGTCACTTAACTTGGTGGCGGGAGGTGTGTATTCAGCAGAAATCTCAAAAGGAACATTTATTTCTTGAGCACCTTGCTCTTTACTGGATTGATAATATTTGGCAGCGTACTTTGTTTTGCCAAGCAGTATCCAGATGGCTTGCATAGCAGGCGTTCCGGGGCTTAATAAAATAGCGATGTCGGTGTTTGATTCTTTTAAAACGTTAAGATGTTTGTCAGCAGCATGATATATAGACTCAAAATCTACAGGAGAAAGTAATGTCTCTTGGTAGCACTCAATATTATGATTCGATTGGCTTACCAGCCACTTTATATATGGAGCACTCCTTGTTTCTGAATAAGAACAAAGAAGAACCACTCGATCAAAGGTGTAATTCTCTAAGGTAGCCGATATAGGAGCATCTGATGGCATACCTGAAGTAGCTGCTCTTAAGTCTGTTTCACCAATCCATGAGATAAGTACTTTCTCAGTCACAAATACATCCCTAATAAAAACAAATGTTAACTGTTTGTAAAGACTACTACAGATTTATGTTAAGTACACCATGAGAAAAATAGGGTAAAGGTCACCATTTCTAGCAACCTCAAGTGGAGCGGGACAAAAATGGGCCAAAATCAGAAACAAAAAGTCCATAAATACTTAATATCATTTGCTTTGAATCAAAGTATATTTTTGGACATCTTTGCCGCTTTGATTCGTAGAAAAATAGGCTTTTACAGAAATGAAGGCCAATTCCATCTATAAATGGTCTACAAAAAAATACTAATTAGGTAATATTTTGTAGACCTAAATATTACCAACCCAACCTTTCAAGTCTACACTTTAATACACCTAAGGTAATAATACGTAGACTAACATGAGTAAAAAAGACAAATTACTGTCCGCACTATCTCACGCTACTAAAGCTGGTGGCGGTGTTCATACGGCGACAGAAATAGCATTTATGCTCGGCGAAAAGCACACCCCTGCTTTTACAAAATTCCTCACAGATTGCGTAAAAAGCGGTGTCTTACGAAGGGTCGCAACGGGTATTTTTGAAAGTACAATTACTCCGCCTGATGGATCAACGGCTATTTACAAGATTGCAAATAAGCTTAGAGGAGACGTATTTAACTATATCAGTCTAGAGAGCCAACTTAGTTATACTGGTGATATTTCGCAAATTGTTATAGACAGACTCACTGTGATGACAAAAGGTAGAAGTGGCATTTTTTCTACACCATATGGTGTCATTGAGTTTACACATACAAAAAAAGCAGTCGAGGCAATCGCTCCTAATGTTTATTTCGATTCAGATATCAAAATGTATCGGGCCAAAACACCCCAAGCGCTTATTGACTTAAAAAACTGTAATCGAAACCTTCACATGTTAGAGGCACAACATGCTTAAAGAAGCTATAAAGCAAATTGTAAACGACAAACCTGAGTATGCTGGAATAACACCTGTCATAGAAAAAGAAATATTGCACCATGATGTTATGGCGGTCATGGTAAAACAGGGGGTAATGCAATCACTAACGTTTATAGGCGGCACATCTCTTCGGTTATGCTACAACAGCTCTCGATTGTCTGAAGATTTAGACTTTAATGGCGGCCATGACTTTAAGCCTGGTCATTTTGATGGTTTAGAAATCGAGATTCAAAACTACATACAAAAAAAATATGAAACAGAAGTCTGGGTAAATAAGCCGAACCAAGACAAACAAGGAGACACAGCTTCTTGGAAAATCAGTATCGAAAAAGAAGCCAACCGCCCAGACTTACCGCTCCAGACGTATTAAACCTCGTGAAGTTTGGGATATTCCTTGGATCAAGCAAAGAGGTATTGGCGTATCCACAGAGCTGATCAATCAAAAACTTGCAGCAAGAGAAAAAACAAAAGCTAACTTCATAGAGTCACTTGCCCTTCAAGTCGAAAAATTACTCACCGATGAAGGGGTAAAAGCTGACTTCAACAACGAAATGAGCCGTTTCATCCCAAACCAAATTAAACAGCGAACACTTGATAATCCTGAGTATTGGCAATACGTGCAACTTGAAATTAAAAGGATGGCAGACCCGATACTCAAACCTGATTTACAGATAAAGAAATTTGATATGGGCTTTTAAGCAATAACTAATTAACGATGTTAAGCAACTCGTCTACCTATATACCAAAGCATGGTTTCCATTTGATTCGAAGTAGAATAGAGCCTCCATGGAATGAAAGCCTTCTCAACATCACGAAAGGTGCTATAAAAACAGCCAATAAAGTGTTATTTCTTATAGACTGAACTACGGGAAAATTTGCTGCCCCCTATTCACTCACAACCTCCGCTTATCATATCTTCCGTTTACTTACTCTTTGCAATAACGATGATGTGCTTAATCGTATATTTCCTAACCTTGCCCATTTTAATATATGCTTTATTTCATATATTTTAACCTAATTGTTAGCAACACCATGAAAGCGATATAACTAGCACTACTTGTCTCGTTATGCTCTGTGAGCGCTGCTCATGCTGCATTCACATTAGATAGCCGTTACCTTGATCAAGATAAAGACTTGATTACCGACATCCCAACAGATTAGTCTAAATTAATCGACCCTAGCACGCTTATCTTTGCTTACACGCCTGTTGAAGATCCTGCAGTGTATGCAGATGTTTGGTCCGAGTTCCTTGAACACATGGAAAGCGTGACGGGTAAAAAAGTACGTTTCTTCCCTGTTCAATCTAACGCAGCGCAAATTGAAGCGATGCGTGCAGGCCGTCTTCACATTGCTGGCTTTAACACAGGCTCTAACCCATTAGCGGTTGCTTGTGCAGGTTACCGTCCATTTACCCGGCGCTTCGCGTTTTCAAACCATTAACTATGCCATTATCCCGCAGATTCTTCCGGCATTTTTGAGCATCACCATTTTCCGTTGGGACATAAACATTCGTGAATCCACCATACTAGGATTGGTCGGTGCAGGTGGAATTGGCTTATTCCTATCTTCTGCACTGAATGTTTTGGCATGGCCTCAGGTAACACTCATCATTCTTGTCATCCTACTGACCGTGGTGGTTTCTGAGTTCATCTCAGCAAAAGTTAGAAGCTTGCTAATCTAGCCTCCCATAGAAAAGCAAAAGCCAGCCTGCCAGATGAAAGGCAGACTGGCTAAGGCATGACAAGTGAATCGACAGATTCGTGTTAAGTACACCATGAAAAAACAGGGTAAAGGTCACTATTTTCAAAAACATTAAGCGAAGTTGGATACAAATGGGCCAAAGATGGGGGAGAAATGAACCAAAATCAGATACAAAAAAGCCGAACACTGGGTTCGGCTTTCGTAACTTACACTCTTTAATTCAGGAAGGTAGTAAGTATAAATTTTGGTGGGCGTAGACAGATTCGAACTGTCGACCTCTACCATGTCAAGGTAGCGCTCTAACCAACTGAGCTATACTCCCAAAAAGTGTGGGCTATTATACTCAGAGCTTACCATTTGACAAGCTCTGCACGGGATTTTTTGCTGCTGAAGGCAGATTTAGTCGTCGTTCACTGGTACTAATAGCTCGTGTCCTATCACTTCATCAATTAGGTGATAAGGCACTTTGTATTTTTTCCCTTTGAATTTAACGAGGGCGAAGTCATAGCACATTTCCATGACGGTACAGTTAACGATAACGCCGTTATCAATCACTCTTACAATGTTGTAGTTTCTTAGCGTTATCGCCATTGTATCTCCCTTTTAGCTTTTAAGCCTCACCCACATCTTTTAGTTTCTTTTGTAGTTGGCGTATTTGATCTCGATAGCCTGCCGCCAACTCAAATTTAAGCTCTTCTGACGCCAAGGTCATTTCTTTTTGAAGTTGAACCATGGCTTTACGCACTTGAGCTACGTCTTCCATGCTTTCTACTTGGTAGTCTTTCGCGGTTTCAGCGACCTTCTTCGCTTTGCTACCGCGTTTACCCGCTCCTGGGTTGTATGCTCCTTCCATAATGTCTTCGACAGATTTACTAATACCGGTCGGTGTAATGCCATGTTGCTCATTATACTCTTGCTGTTTAGCACGACGACGCTCAGTCTCTCCCATCGCTCTAGACATAGAGCCTGTAATTCTATCGGCGTATAGAATCGCTTTCCCTTTCACATTACGCGCAGCACGACCTATGGTTTGAATCAGTGAACTTTCTGAACGTAGGAAGCCTTCTTTATCGGCATCCAAAATAGCCACTAGACTCACTTCGGGAATATCCAGACCTTCACGCAAGAGGTTGATACCAACTAAAACATCAAATTCCCCTAAGCGAAGGTCGCGAATAATCTCAACTCGTTCTACTGTATCAATATCTGAATGTAGGTAACGGACTCTCACACCATGCTCGTTTAGATAGTCTGTTAAGTCTTCTGCCATGCGTTTTGTTAAGGTCGTCACTAATACTCGCTCACCAGATGGGATACGCAAGTTAATTTCTGAAAGTAGGTCATCTACCTGTGTGGCCACGGGACGCACTTCTAGTTCTGGGTCCACTAACCCTGTTGGGCGAACAATTTGCTCGACCACCCAGTCTTGGTGTTCTGCTTCGTATTTTCCTGGAGTAGCTGAAACAAAGATCGTTTGCGGCTTAATTTGCTCCCATTCTTCAAATCGCATTGGTCTATTGTCCATCGCGGAAGGCAAACGAAAGCCGTATTCCACTAAGTTTTCTTTTCTGGAGCGATCCCCTTTGTACATAGCGCCAATTTGCGACACGGTAACATGGGACTCATCGATCACCAGTAAGGCATTGTCTGGCAGGTAATCAAATAACGTTGGTGGTGGTGACCCTTCTGGGCGACCTGATAAATAACGTGAGTAGTTCTCTATACCAGAGCAATAACCTAACTCTTGCATCATTTCCAGATCATAACGAGTGCGCTGTTCTAAACGCTGCATTTCCACCAGTTTGTTAAGTGACTTAAGCTGTTCAAGGCGCTGATCCAGCTCCACTTTGATTCGCTCTATGGCGTCTTGCACGGTTTCTTTCGGTGTTACATAGTGAGTTTTCGGATAGATAGTAACCCTAGGCACTTTGCGGATGGTTTTATTAGTTAATGGATCAATAACCGATAAATTTTCCACTTCATCGTCAAATAGCTCTATGCGAACGGCGTAATCCTCTGAATCGGCTGGAAACACTTCAATAATGTCACCACGAACCCTAAAGTTACCACGCTCTAATACTAGGTCGTTACGGGTATACTGAAGTTCGGCTAAGCGTCGCAGTACCGCGCGCTGGTCAATGCGTTCACCGCGGTCTAGGTGTAGCATCATTTTTAAATAGGATTGTGGGTCGCCCAAACCATATATTGCAGAAACTGTTGCGACTATTATCACGTCTTCACGTTCCAACAAGGCCTTGGTTGCCGACAAGCGCATTTGCTCTATGTGTTCGTTTACTGAGGCATCTTTTTCTATGAAGGTGTCAGAAGCAGCAACGTACGCCTCGGGCTGGTAGTAATCATAGTAAGAGACAAAATACTCAACAGCATTGTTAGGAAAAAACTCTTTAAATTCACCATACAACTGAGCTGCTAAGGTTTTGTTATGCGCCATAATAATAGTTGGACGCTTCACTTTAGAGATGACATTGGCAATCGTGTAAGTTTTACCTGAGCCCGTTACACCCAGTAGAGTTTGATGGGCAAGCCCCGACTCAACTCCTTGCGCTAGTTTCTCTATGGCTTTTGGTTGATCTCCGGCGGGAGAGTAAGACGAAACGACCTGAAACTCTTCTGACACAATTTTTTCCTAAGCTAAATAGTCGACAAGGAAGGTTAGCAAATTTTCTTAATAAGGTGTGTATTTTCCTACCTATACTCCAACTTAACTAATAAGAAATACACGCTTTCTGCCTATCTTTTTCCTTTACTCTCAAAAGCACCAGATATACCATTAAGAAATAAGCTTATAACAATATATGCAAATACATTTCTTTCACCCCCCGATTAATTTGGTTTCTGCAATATGAAGAATTGGACTCGATTTTTGCCCGCTCTTAGCTGGCTTAAAAGTTACGACGCAATGGAATTAAAGCAAGATACTGTCGCAAGTATCGTATTTACCATTATGGTGATTCCACAAAGCCTAGCTTATGCCATGCTAGCGGGTTTGCCTGCTATTACTGGACTATACGCTAGTATCTTACCTTCTATTTTATACTCTCTATTCGGCACTAGTCGTTCATTAGCGGTTGGCCCAGTGGCTCTCACCTCAGTGATGACAGCCTCTGCCGTTTTACCCTTTGCTACAACGGGCAGTGAACATTACGCCACCATAGCGATTATGCTTGCCTTTATGTCAGGTGTATTTTTGTTAGTACTTAGCTTATTACGTTTAGGCTTTTTAACAAACTTGTTAAGTCACCCTGTTGTTTCTGGCTTTATCAGTGCCTCGGCCTTATTAATTGTCATTGGTCAGATCAAACATCTCCTGGGCATTCAATCCTCTGGCGACACCTTGATTCCTTTATTAACCAGTTTGTCCGAACACCTTTATGACCTTAACCTAGCCACGACCATTTTAAGTTTTAGTTCCATTGGCGCTTTGCTCATTATCCGTCGTTACTTTTCTACCTGGCTAAAAAAGCTTGGTTTATCTGGAAATGCGGTTCAACTATTTGGTAAATCCGGCCCTGTTCTCGTGGTGATTATTGCGACGGTCGTTGTTTACCTGTTTTCTTTAAACGAGAAAGGCGTCAGTATCATTGGCTCTGTTTCAAGTCACAGTTTAAGCCTTAACTTACAAGAGGTAACTTGGCAAACCGCAAAACAGTTACTACCCAGTGCCATATTAATCAGTATTGTAGGGTTTATTGGTTCGGTTTCCGTGGCCCAGTCTTTTGCGGCAAAACGACGCCAAGACATTAACCCCAATCAAGAGTTAGTGGGTCTAGGCCTAGCAAATTTAGGCTCAGCCTTGTCAGGTGCTTTCCCTGTTACTGGGGGCTTTTCTCGTACAGTACTAAACACAGACTGTGGCGCCAAAAGCCCGATGACGGGAATTTTGTCTGCCCTATTCATTCTTCTGACTTTGCTGTACCTAACACCACTTTTCTATTATTTGCCGACGGCCATTTTGGCTGCCATTATCTCTATTTCCATGATGCAATTAGTAAGTGTAGAAGACCTTAAATTACTCTGGCGTTTTTCTAAAAAAGAGGCTTACTTATTAATTATTACCTTCTGTGTGGTCATGATTGAAGGAATGGAAACCGGCTTAATCTGTGGGGTTATTCTATCTGTCTTATTCTTCTTGTGGCATACCAGTCACCCTCACATCGCCATTGTTGGCCGCCTTCCAGGAACCGAGCATTATCGAAATGTCCAACGCTTTGCGGTTGAAACACACCCCACCATTTTAACGGTGCGTATTGATGAGAACTTGTTCTTTGCCAATGCCAGGGTATTTGAAGAGAGGCTTCAGTATTTGGTCGCAGAAAATAGAGAGCTTAAACATCTGGTTCTCATGTGTACCGCTGTGAATATGATTGATGCCAGTGCCCTGCAAAGCTTAGAAAAAATCATAGAAAGGCTAAAAGATTCTGGAGTAAAGTTGCACCTTTCTGAAGTAAAAGGCCCTGTAATGGACCGCCTGCGAAGCTCAACCTTACTTGAGCAGCTAACTGGGCAGGTTTTCATTTCTCAGCACCAAGCGATGCAAGAGCTTAATCATGAAAAAGCCGATCATTAAGATCGGCTTTTGAGTCTGCTAAAAAGCTATTCTTGTAACACTCGAATCACAGTTTGATTACGTTCAATCAAGGCCGCGCCAATCCCTTTTACTTTTGCCAAATCATTAATACTCGTAAAAGGCCCATTCTCAGACCGGTAAGCCACTATAGCTTGCGCTTTTTTATCACCTACTCCATTCATAACTGCAGCCAACTCTTGCGCACTTGCACCGTTAATATCAAGAGGAGTAGCCGCGAGCAAGCTAACAGGAGACAAACACAAACCAATGAGCAATAAGACCCGAGAAACACCAAGACGAGAAACACGTTTTAAATTCATCATACTAATTCCTTATAGTTGAGCTGGCTTCCAGCCATAAAAAAACCGCTTCGAACAATGCTTTTTTACTCGAAACGGTTTTAGATTAGTTGCCAGCCAACGGCTCTTCAAGGCCACGAATATAATAAATTGTAGCTTTTGTAAAACTTGGTAGAGGCTTAAATCTGCACACCAAGATCTTGATTTGCTTGGCTCAATACCGCAATAGGGTCTGCTGCTTGGGTAATAGGTCGCCCCATAACCAGGTAATGACTCCCTGCGGCCATCGCTTGAGCTGGCGTCATAATGCGCTTTTGATCACCTTGCTCTGCACCAACGGGGCGAATTCCAGGAGTCACAAGAACAAAGTCCTTACCTAATTCTTCTGATAAAACGCTAGATTCTTGCGCCGAACACACTACGCCATCCATACCCGAAGACTGTGCTAATTTAGCAAGGCGTTTTACCTGCTGTTCAGGAGTCAGCTCAATGCCCAGTTCTAATAAGTCACTCTGGTCCATACTCGTTAATACCGTGACTGCAATCAGCAAGGTATTATGATCGAGCTGCTGCAAAGCATTGGCTGAGGCTTCCATCATACGACGACCGCCACTTGCATGTACGTTCACCATCCACACCCCAGCTTTTGCTGCCACCGAAACGGCATTGGCGACAGTGTTCGGAATATCATGAAACTTCAGGTCCAGAAAAATATCGAAACCCAATTTATGTAATTCGTCCAGAATGACAGGACCTGCCGTTGTAAACAGCTCTTTACCCACCTTAACACGACATTGCTTAGGGTCTAAGCGTTTTGCCATTGCCAAGGATTGATCCAAGGTAGGGAAGTCTAAGGCAACCACAATGGGGGATTGGCAACTCATTCAGTATCCTCTTATTCGAACAGTTAACTCTATAGGCCACACTGGCTATTCGCCTTCTAAACCATGAATCGGCTTGACTACTCCCCAAGTCTTACAACTTGGGCATTGCCAATGTAATTGGTGGCCAGAAAAACCACATTGGCGACAGCGGTACTTATGCTTCACTTCAACCAGTTGATTGATTAACTCATATAAAACCACAAGGTGTGGCTGGTCGAATTCGTCTTTTGACACATCAGAAAGCTGCAGATGTATTAGTTCTTTGAAACCTTTAATGGTTGGATGGATTCTTAGCTGTTCAACTAGAAACATTTCAGCGTAATCCCGATCCGTTTCCATATAGTGCTCAACCAAAGCGGCAATTAACGCTGCCGTTGGTTTTTTCTGGTTTTGTTCTTGCAAGAATTTAATATAGCCACTGCCAGCCCATACCTTTTGATAGTTGTCTTTTAACTTAGGTATGATCACGGAAATAAACTCTGCATCTTGTTCCGCTGCATGCTTGAGCTCTTTAATGGCATCCCGGTAGCGCTTTTGTTCGTTCAATACATCCGCAGCGCCAATACTGGCACGAACACAACTAGGGTCCACATCAAGGGCTGATTTAAAGTGTTGGTATGCAAACTTTAGTTGATCTTTCTTTAATGCTTCATCCGCCATTTCACAATGAAAATGAGCCAGACGCTTCACTTCTTTTTTACTCGTAGACTCTTTAAGCAATTCTGGGCCAATTTGAATGGCCTTATCCCAGCTTTGCTCAAACTCATACAAATCAATTAATAGCGTTAGGATTTTCGGGTAAAACTCACTTTTGCGGGAGGTCGAAGCCATGTTTAACAACAAGCGACCAGCACGATCTAATAGTCCGGCAGACATAAAGTCACTGGCCAACTCAAGTTGCACCATGCGAGTTTCTCGTTGTGAAATTTCCGGTCTTGCTAAGAGGCTTTGGTGGATATTAATGGCTTTTTGAATTTCACCCTTTTTGCGAAACAGGTTTCCCAAGGTCAGGTGTATATCAAAGGTGTCGGAATTCACTTCAAGGGAGTCGACAAAGGCGTCAATGGCTTCGGAATGCTGATCGTTTAAAAGGTGATTTAACCCTTTAAAGTAATTAGCAGGCACACTTTTCTTTTCCGCTTTTTGAGGTTTGGTCGGGTTTTTTCTGCCCATCGCCCAGCCGACAAATAGCGCAACAAAAAGGACAACAAATAGACCGACTTCCGCCAACTCTATTACTCCTTCCTGACCGACAACTCTTTAGTCAGAGAGTCCTTGCGCAAGGTTTCTAATTCAATGAAAGCTTTGTCGTATTTTCGTGTGAGTACGCGGATCTGACGCTCCGATCTTAGGTAGGTAATCGAACTGATCATAAAGGCAGCCAATGCGCCAAAGAAGAAAGCCAAAATGACATATAGGGCGATGCTAAGTTCAGGTGCCTGCCAAAAAACAAGGTCAAGATGAATCAGTTGTGGGTTACGTATTGCAAAGAAAATTCCCACAACAAGAAAGAAAATGATCAGTATGGTGAGAACTAGCCTTTTTAACCATTTAAGCATAATACAGCCTACCAACATTAGAATGCAGACATTATGCCGTGATAGCGCAAAAATTTCGAGGCATAAGATGTAAATTAGTTCAGTTCATTTGGCTTATCTTCACCATTCACTAATTCACGAAGCTCTTTACCAGGTTTAAAGTGGGGTACATATTTAGCATTCAATTCTACTGACTCACCCGTTTTAGGATTGCGCCCCATTCTTGGTGCACGGTAGTGCAACGAAAAACTGCCGAATCCACGAATTTCAATACGCTCGCCATTGGCCAAAGAGTCAGACATATGCTCCAACATGGCCTTGATGGAAAGCTCCACATCTTTCACTGGCAAGTGCGATTGCTGATCAATTAACAGCTCTATCAGCTCTGATTTGGTCATTTTTGCCCTCACGACTATATTTTGATCACTTCTTAAGACTAGCTAAATTCAGAAAGAAAGCAATAACTTATGATCAGTTTAGGGTAATTTTAGCCTTTTTAATGGCAAAAAATAGTGAAAATTCACCCTTGATGAGTTTCCTCGCTAGCATCAACCCAAGCTTGCTTTTATAATATCGCCAATATTTAACACATTGGAAGAGATAACAATGAGCTATAGCAAGATACCAGCGGGTAAAGACGCACCTAACGACATTAACGTCATCATCGAAATTCCAGCAGAAGCAAACCCTGTCAAATACGAAATTGATAAAGACATGGATGCCTTGATTGTTGACCGTTTCATGACGGCCCCAATGTTCTACCCTGCTAACTATGGTTATGTAAATAATACCTTGGCTGACGACGGCGACCCAGTTGACGTACTTGTCATCACTCCATACCCTGTTGTACCGGGTTCTGTTATTCGTTGCCGCCCAGTTGGCGTTCTAAACATGTCTGATGAAGCAGGTATGGACGCAAAATTGGTTGCTGTACCTCATGAAAAATTGAGCAAAGAATACGGTCACATTCAAGATGTGAACGACATTCCACAACTTTTGCGTGATCAGATCGAGCATTTCTTCGAAAACTACAAAGCCCTAGAAAAAGGCAAGTGGGTAAAAGTTGAAGGTTGGGCGAACGCTGAGGAAGCTAAAAAAGCAATTGTTGAAGGCGTTGAAGCATACAACGCTCAATAATTACGGCGCTTTTCATAGACATAAAAAAATCGATCCTAGGATCGATTTTTTTATGTCTGCAATTTGCAAGAAGCGGTCACTCTAAAGAGTCTAAATAACGCTCAGCATCCAGTGCGGCCATACAGCCCGTTCCGGCAGAAGTGATAGCTTGACGATAAATATGATCACTCACATCACCCGCAGCAAACACACCTTCGATACTGGTTTGAGTTGCATTGCCTTCTGAACCAGACTGTACTTTTAAGTAACCGTCTTTCATCTCCAATTGGCCAGCAAAAATGTCCGTATTTGGTTTGTGACCAATGGCAACAAACAAACCTGCAATGGAAAGGTCTTTTTTCTCACCCGTCTGGTTGTTTTTGATACGAATGCCGTTTACACCGCCATCATCACCTAACACTTCGTCCAACTCAGAATACCATTCAATGTTAACGTTGCCGTTTTCAGCCTTGTCTAACAGTTTGTCTGCTAGAATTTTCTCTGAGCGGAACTTATCGCGACGATGAATCACGGTAACGGTTTTAGCAATGTTAGATAAATATAGAGCCTCTTCCACGGCAGTATTACCACCACCAATCACAGCAACATCTTGGTTTCTGTAGAAGAATCCATCACAGGTTGCACAGGCAGATACACCCTGCCCCATATACTTACTTTCACTTTCCAAACCAAGGTATTGAGCACTCGCCCCTGTTGAAATAATCAAGGCATCACAAGTGTAAACGCCACTATCACCTTCTAAGCGAAATGGACGATTTTCTAGGTCAACTTTATTAACATGGTCAAAAATAATTTCTGTTTCAAAACGTTCTGCATGTTTACGCATACGGTCCATCAGCTCAGGACCTTGAACACCTTGATCATCACCAGGCCAGTTGTCTACTTCGGTGGTTGTGGTTAGCTGACCACCCATTTGCATACCTGTGATCATGACAGGTTTTAAGTTTGCTCGTGCGGCATATACAGCTGCGGTGTAGCCAGCCGGGCCAGATCCCAAGATCATCAGTTTAGCGTGTTTAACATCGCTCATAAATTACTCCAAAAAGATATACTCTGCTGGCCATCACCAACCAGATTGAAATTTGACAAAGATTCTAACGGAAAAAGCCGTAAACCCTTAGCGAAAATTATTAATAACTAAAATAGGGGTTATCTATTGCCTTTCAAGCCAAATAATCAAATTACTCCTAAGCTTTATGACTACATACGGAACAATTTGGCTCAGCTGATATACCAAGTTGACGCCATTGCCCTGTAAAGCCATCAAATAAGCGCAATATGGCATGCTTAACTTCGCCACATTGACTGGCAATTTTTAAAGCATCTAAAGCTTGTAATACCCCTAAAGTCCCCACTACCGGACCAATTACACCACTTTGGTTGCAACTGAGCTGTTGATCGGACAGGTCAGGGTACAAACATTCGTAGCAAGTGGTAAGGGTTTGATCATAACGAAAGCTGATTAACTGACCTTCCCAGCGAATCGCCGCAGCACTCACCAACGCTGTTTTCTGTTGATAACAAGCTCGATTTATCATTTGCCGAGTGGTGAAGTTATCTGTGCAATCAAGCACTAGGGTGGCCTTATCAACCAGCTCATCTATGTCATCATAGGTTAAGCGCTGTTCGCGAATAAGCACCTCGCAATGAGGGTTCTTTTTCAGCAACTGTTGTTGTGCAGCCTGTACTTTACTCATCCCCAGCTGAGCCTCGTCATAAAGCACCTGCCGGGGTAAGTTGCTCACCTCCACTTGATCATCGTCTATTAGAAGCAACTGACCCACACCAGCACTTGCTAAGTAGGTGGCTGCGATGTTGCCCAAGCCCCCCATTCCAACAATTAAAATACGAGCTTGTGCCAAATTAACTTGGCCTTGCACATCAAAATTAGACAGCAAGAGCTGTCTACTGTATCTGTCTAGTTCTAATTCTGTCATTTTTATCCTAGATGGGCTGGCAAACCTAACGGTCACGCGGATAGTTTGTTAAAATCCCACCCTTAAAATTTTATATGGGTTAGAAGATGAAATTTCCAGGCAGACGCAAACTTAAACATTACTTTCCTGTTTCTCAAGAGAAACCTGCCTTACCTACCTCAGAGGTGCGTCCTGATAAAGACACCTACATAGTGGGATTAGATGAAACTATTGTCGATGTTGTGGCAAATGTAAGCAATGAATTTCTAGAAAAGTATAAAATCCAGAAAGGCTTATCTAACCTAGTTGATACCCAAACTGCCACTGATATTTACCAGCAACTGACCGCTCAAGGCTGTATTTCCGACCATTTTGCTGGCGGCACCATAGGCAATACCATTCATAACTACTCTGTATTGGCTGATGACAAATCCGTTTTACTTGGCGTAATGTCTTCCAACATTGCTCTTGGGTCACCCGCTTATCACTATATTTGTGACACCAGTAGTAAGGTAGACATGAACCATTTACAAGGAGTGCCTGGCGACATTGGTCGCGGTATCACCCTTATTACGCCAGATGGAGAGCGAACCTTTGCAATTGCACCTGGTGATATGGACGACCTAGACAGCAAGCATATTCCGGAGAATATTATTGCAGGAGCCGCGGCACTGGTGACTTGCGCTTACCCTTTACGCCATCAAGATAAGCCAATAAAAGAGGCCATGCTCAAAGCTCTTGAATTAGCCACTAAACACCAAGTCCCTACTATCTTAACCCTTGGCACTCAGCACCTTGTGGAAGAAAATCGTGAAGAATTGCTGGATATCATCAAACGCGATGTCAATATTCTCGCTATGAACGAGCTTGAAGCGCAAGCCTTAACAGGGTTTGAAGACCCTTTACAAGCCGCTGATGCAGTCTTAGAAATGGTTGATGTCGTGCTACTCACTGCTGGCCCAGAGGGTTTGTACCTTTGTGGTTATACAGATGATAGTGTTAAACGAGAGACCTCAAACCCAATCAAGTCAGGTAGCCTAGCAGACTTTAACCGTTGGGAATTTAGCCGCCCAATGCTCAAGGCATCATGTCGCCAGCCACTTAAAGTATTTTCACATATAGACCCTTACATGGGGGGACCAGAGAAAATACGCAACACCAATGGCGCAGGAGACGGCGCCCTTTCAGCCTTGCTACATGACATTTCAGCCAATCATTTTCACAAAGAGGTTGTGCCAAATTCCAGTAAGCATATCGAGCACTTTTTAGCCTATTCTTCTTTTTCGCAGATTTGTAAATATTCAAATCGTGTGAGTTATGAGATTCTGGCTCAAAATGCATCTCGTCTTTCCAAGGGATTGCCAGAAAAAGAAGACAGCCTAGAAGAAAGCTACTGGGAAAGGTAAGCATAAAAAAAGCGCCTAATTTATAATAGTTAGGCGCTTTTTTTTTGATTCGCTACAAGGTTACATGGCTTCTAAACCAAGGACCTCATTTGGTTCAAACATTCGATTAAGTTCCAGCAAGATAACCAGTTCGTCTTCTTTTTGGTAAACCCCTTGAATGAACATTAAGGCTTCATCATTACCCACACTTGGACTTTGCTCTATTTCGCCTTGATACAGGTAGAAAACTTCTTGAACAGCATCGACCAACAAACCAATCTGTTCTCCATCATGTTCAACAATGATAATACGGGTATCGTCCGAGATAGTGCACTCAGGTAAACTAAAGCGCACTCTAGTATCCACTACAGTCACCACATTACCGCGCAGATTCACAATTCCTAAAACGTATGAAGGCGCACCAGGAACAGGGGCGATTTCACTGTATCTTAGTACTTCTTTAATTTGCATCACGTTGATACCGTAGGTTTCATCGATCAGCTTAAAGGTTAAATATTGTAGCAATTCGCCTTTCTTACTTTCAGCAACTGCCTTGCTTGATTCATTTATCGTCGCTAATTCAGACATAGCCTGTATCCACCTTAGAGAGGTTGCTCAATTAATTCCCCATCTTCATTATAGTAGTGAAATCAAGATGGGGATGCGAGCTTAATTAAAAAGTTAATTCAGGTCTTGCTGAATACCTACAATGATCCAGTTAGCATTCGGCTCTGACATGCTTTTCTCAAGGTGCCAGACTTCGTTCGTTTCAGAGGTTTGATCACCTTCTTTAATCCAACCAGAGAATTGCAAAGAAATAGAAGCTGTTGAACCAACAAACTCACCACGAACCAACTCAGCCATTAGCGAAACCACTTCAGTACGTGGTTTGTTGTCGCCGTATGAAGCGCGTTCTTTTACTAGCATGTTGTATAGTTCAGGGCTTACGTAATCGAGTATTTCATCGAAGTTGTTGTCGTCCCATGCTTTTTGCAATGTCACATAGTGGTTTTTCGCTTCAGCCACAAAAGCTTGCTCGTTAAAACCTGGAGGTAGTTGGATCTCAGGCTGTCCACCAAAACCAGACATACCGGCCATTGGTGACGCTTGCACTTGATCTCTAGTGGATTCAGGCATTTCACGGAACATGCCTTGAGTGCCCGCTTGAGCTTGAGCAGCACGGCGTTTCGGTGCCAAGAAGAACTTATAAATCAAGAAGCCAATCAAAGCGAATAATAGAATATCACCAAAAGAAATTCCGTCGAATGCGCCACTACCTAGTAAGGCAGCAAACAAGCCACCAGCCAAAAGACCACCTAGTAGTCCTCCGCCTAAGCCGCCAAGTAAACCGCTTTTCTTGGTTGTGCCGTTAGTCGCACTGTTGGTTGCTTTATTGGATGTTGGGCTGGCACTTTTTGGTTTTGCAATAGAAAAGCTTTTACCAAAGCTTTTGCCACCACCAAACTTCTTGGCATGTATTTCTGCACTATAGCCACCCGCACCAAGTGCTAGGAAAAATGCCATCATTAGGGCAAATACGTTTGTTTTCACAGTTTCTCTCCGATGATTAAAAATTCACAAGGCCAACCGCTTCACGCAGTTTGCCAATAAATTCGCGAGTATGCGCACGAGCTTTCACAGCACCAGCTTGTAATATCTCTTCAACATAAGCTGGATTAGCCATGAGAGCATGATATTTCTCTCTAGGCTCTGCCAATTGACCGTTAATTAAGGCAAATAGTTCCTTTTTAGCTTCACCCCAAGCAATACCGTCTAAGAATTTTTGACGCATTTCTTCTGTTTGCTCAGCGCTAGCAAACGCCTTGTAAATATCAAACACGGTTGAGTCGTTAGGGTCTTTTGGCTCACCAGGCTCTAACAGGTTTGTCTTAATCTTGTTAATGCCTTTTTGAAGTTTCTTCTCAGTTTCAAACAATGGAATCGTATTGTTGTAACTTTTACTCATTTTGCGGCCGTCAAGCCCTTTCAAGATAGAGCCTTCGTCGCCGACTACGGCTTCAGGCAGTACAAAATGCTCACCATACAAATGGTTAAAACGACCCGCGATATCTCGCGCCATTTCAATGTGCTGAATTTGGTCACGGCCAACTGGCACCTTCTGAGCATTAAATGCCAAAATATCTGCAGCCATTAATACGGGGTAACAAAATAGCCCCATGGTAATGCCAAAATCAGAATCTTGTTGGTTCGCAGTATTGTCATCTACCGCCCCTTTATAAGCGTGGGCACGGTTCATTAAACCTTTTGCGGTGACACAGGTAAGCAGCCAGCTTAATTCGGTAATTTCTGGAATGTCTGATTGACGGTAAAAAGTCGTTTTGTCCGTATCTAAGCCACAAGCTAGCCAGGTTGCAGCGATCTCCAAACGGGACTGTTTAACTCGCTCAGGGTCCTGACATTTAATAAGGGCATGATAGTCTGCCATAAAGAAGAAAGATTCAGCATCAGCTTGCTGACTTGCTTCAATTGCTGGGCGAATTGCGCCAGCATAGTTCCCCAAATGCGGAGTGCCTGATGTAGTGATACCGGTTAGAACGATCTCTTTCGCCATTTGTACTTCTCTTTTCCTACTTATTACACAATGAAATGGTGTGCCTACACTAACATAAAAAAATGCCAGTCAGTATCGATTCAACACCTTCATTTACACTTTAAAACGACACAATAAAAACCCTGTAATAACAGCGTTAACTTTCTTATATGGTGATGTTTATAGATTAATCAAGCACCATTAGGCCAAAGGACTTGTGCCAAGCCAGACGACCTTTGCACGCGGTTTTGGCAGGCTTGCTGAATAATGTCTTGACGGCCCCACAAGGTAAAGTGATGTTTCGCTCGGGTCACCCCGGTGTAAATCAACTCTTTTGTTAATACCGCTGAAGGTTGATTTGGCAAAACTAGGGCCACTTTGGAAAACTCAGAACCTTGAGATTTATGCACTGTCATCGCGAACACTGTTTCATAGGCGCTCAAGCGACTTGGTAATAGCCCTTGATATGTGCCATCTGACATTTGAAACCAAACTCTCAAACGTTGCTGGTCATCTGCGAAACACAAACCTATATCACCGTTAAACAGACCAATGTTTTTATCATTTCGTGTCAACATCACGGCTTTCCCCGGATACCAGGTATGCAAGTCTTGAATTTTACCTTGCTGATAAAAATGCTGTTCTAGCTGAGTATTAATTCTTTCCACACCAAACTCACCTTGGCGCACGGCAGTGAGAATTTGGTATTCGGCAAAAGCCTGATGACACTCTTCTACAGAAGCCAAGGCGCGCACTACATTCCAATAGTCGTCATAGCCCTTTGCTAACTCTGCGATATTGGCTTTTGTTTGATCCTCTTTTACAGGCTGCCATGTAACGTCTTTAGCACCACTTGATAATGAGACCATAACGCCTTGCACGTCCCCTTGGTTCATCGCTTTCGCTAACTGGCCAATACCACTGTCAGAAGCAAATCGGTAACTCACTCTTAGTAAGGTAAGCAAACGGCTGATGCTTGGCGCATGGGGGTTAGCAAACTGTGCGACTCCTTCTCCACTCAAGGTTTCCAAAAAGTTCGCCCATTCAGGCCCATAGTAACTAGTGTCTATGCCATGGGTAATGTCGCCAAGAATACTGCCTGCCTCTACCGAGGCGAGCTGGTCCTTGTCTCCCAAAAAGATCAAACGACCATGAGGTGGTAACGCAGCAATCAGCTTTGCCATCATTGGCAGGTCCACCATAGAAACCTCATCGACTAACAGCACATCAATATGTAAAGGGTTATTATGATCGTGTATAAATCGGCTACGCCCAAAGCGACTGCCAAGCAACCTATGCAAGGTGCTGGCTTGCTCTGGGATCATAGCTTTAACTTGATCACTCACCTTAAGTTTGGCTTTAGCTTGTGTTATCGACTCTGTTAGTCGCGCTGCCGCTTTGCCTGTAGGAGCCGCTAAAGCGATACGAATGGGTTGTTGGGCCTGCATCACCAATAACGCCAACAGTTTGGTTACCGTGGTCGTTTTCCCGGTACCTGGCCCGCCACTGATGACAGAAAACGCCAAGCTAGCAGCATTTGCCACCGCTACCTTTTGCCAGTCAACTCCTGTCTCAGAAGGCCCATCAAACAGCATTTGCAGTGCCGCTTTGTCTACAGGATAAGAGGGAGCGCTTAATTTGTTGGTCAGATAATTCAGAACGATTTGTTCGTAACTGTAATAGCGAAATAGGTACAAACGTGAATCCGCTAACACCATAGGCGTTTCTAAAAGTGCCCCACTACTGCTTACTAAAGAGCTATTCGTGAGTTCAGCTTGCCACTGGGACACACCATTGACCCCTGAAGCACGCAAGACTTGTTGTAATGTTTGAGCGGGTAGATACTCCGCTCCAGAACGCCAGACCTGTTCTAAATCCAAACAAATATGCCCATCTCCTAAGGCTCGGCTCAATAAGGCTCCTGCCACTAACACACTCGCACTTTTTTCTTGGCAATGGGCTGCAAGTTGTTCTATCCATTGCTGATCAATGGCGCGTAATATGCCTAATTCTTGCCAAGCAGAGAGCCCGTGTTCTGTAAAACTCAACTCCGCCTTAGCCTCAGGGTTCATCATCACCAGCGCGTTTTCTTGCTTAGAAAAGTCCATACTGCACCACCTCTTCTGCTGCTGGGGTTTCTTTGCCGCTGAACAGCTCGTCTAAAGCTTCAACATGTTGCCGACTTAAACGAGTCTGGAAAATACCACTAGACTCTCCTTGGGTCATGCCTCTTAAGAACAAATAGAAAACACCACCGATGTGTTTATCGTAGTCATAATCCGGTAGTCGTTGTTTTAATAACCGGTGCAATGCCAAGGTATACAGCTGATATTGCAAGTCGTACCTATGCTCTGCGATCGCTTGGGCTAAGGATTCCGTTTGATAGTCGCCAAATTGATGACCTAAAAAATTCGACTTATAGTCCAGCACATAATATTTCCCCTGCCACTCAAATAATAAATCAATAAAGCCTTTTAACATGCCTTTTAGAGCACGCTCTTCAATCTTCGGTGCGTATTTAGACACCTTGTCATAGCGGCGTGCAATACTGTCCAGTTGCAATGCATTCATGCTGGCTACCGGTATAAAGAACTCCAACTCTTTTCGACAAGCTGCAGGCGAGAGATCCACTAAACTCATGCTGGGCATTAATTCTGTTGTGAGCATATCTGGCAACCACTCATTTAATACAGATTGCCATTCTGCAAAACCTTGCTGCTGGTAATATTCGCTTAATTTGACCTGATGTTGTGCTTTTAGAAGCTCTTTAAAGCTGTTTTCTTCTGGGGGTAGGTCTAAGGCTTTGCCTTCTAATGTGTCGTGCAAGAAAGTGCCTGGGGCAGCCCCTTTAGGAAAATGAAAACGGTCTTCATGTTCTACTCCGGCTTGCTCTGACGTTTCTTCATCCGCAGAGCTTGCCTCATTTCCTAACACTAAAGCTTCATCATTCCCTGGCCTAGCTTGATCGTTTTCATGACTCTCAACAACCAAAGACGAGTAACTGCCTAGCCACCAATCACGTTCTATTTTTCCATTGAAAGCTCTAGCCGCCGCCTCAACTTCAGCCTCTTTTTGCATTTTAAATCTTGGTAAATCTGGCGCCTGTTCTGGCATAAGAACAAGCTCAATTTCACCTTCTTGCCCGTGCTGAGATAAGCGCTGCAAACTGGCTTTTAAATCACCAAATTCCAGTGTTTCTCCTTCTGCCACTAGAGAACCCAACCCACTGGCATGCACTTCAGAAATCGCGCCTCTTGATTTGGTCGCCTTACTGCCCACTTCCATCATGCCAATATAACAAGCCTCTTTGGAACGAGTTAATGCCACATAGGACAAACGAATATCAGAAGCAAACGCTTCTTCCTTGTGAGCCTCTAGTTCTTCGTCTGTCGGGTCTGGGGAAATCAACAATGCTTTTTCAGCGTCATGATACAAGGCAAAATCCGCTTTTGACTTTCTAACTTCAAGAGGAAAAGGCAAATACACGATGGGATACTCTAATCCCTTACTTTTGTGCACAGTGACAATCCGAACCAGCTCTGCATCGGTTTCTAAACGAATTTTTTGATCATCACTGTCACCGTTAGGGGTTTGTATAGAGAGTTTTAAGTAACGTACAACCCCTTCTTTTGACTCCAACTCAAGTGATTTTTGCTGTAGCTTTTCACACAGGTGTAAAAAGTCTGTTAAGCGGCGTTGACCATTGGTATGGCGGAGCATTTTAGGCGCTAACTGCACATCTTGCATAAAAGCACGTAGCATCGGCAGTAAACCTTGTTGCTCCCATAATGTGAAATACCCTTGGAACGCTTGTACCCAGTATTCATAAACCAGATCATCGTGATTTAGAGTATCCAACTCAACTAGACTCCAATCCAAGAGCTTAGTCGCTAACGCAGTGCGTAAACTGGCTTCTTCACCATGAGCTAAGATAGCCTGCAAAACAATAAGCAGTTCGGCGGCTTCTGCGGTGGCGAAAACTGAGCCTTTATCACTCAGATACACACTGGCAATGCCTCGCTCGCGCAGTACATCTTTAATCAAACTGGCTTGCTGAAAGTTAGTCACTAGGATGGCAATGTCTTTTGGCCGCACACCTTGACCGTCGATTTCGGCAAGTTGCTGTTGTCCATCCAGTAGTAATTGGTGCAGATGAGCCCCACAGTGTTGAGCCATTTGTTGGCGGTAATCCTTGCTCGTCACGGGCTCTACACTGTCTGCATACAAAAACTGCATGGCTGCTTGTGTTTCTTGGTGGCGCTGGAAGCCGCCTGCAATACCTCTATCCTGCACCTTAACAAAAGGGATACCTGTGACTCGAAAAGGCTCGGCCTGGCCTGCAAATAAATTATTCACAGCGCGAATCATATTCGCTGAGGAGCGATAGTTCGTCGCCAACGAATAAAGGCTATCCACATCTTGCTTTGCCGCCAGATAAGTATATATATCCGCCCCGCGAAAGGCATAAATGGCTTGTTTGGGGTCGCCAATCATAATCAAGCCGAAGGCTTTTTGCTGGGCTGTCGCTGGAGCATACACAGTGGAGAAGATACGATACTGAACGGCATCGGTATCCTGAAACTCATCTATCATGGCAACAGGGTAAAGCTGGCGAATACGTTGTGCCAACTGACCGTCTTGATCCTGTTTTAACGCCACATCTAGGGAAGTAAGAAGGTCTGTAAAAGTTAAAGACTGGGTACTGCGCTTCCAACGCTGCATACGTTCTTGTACTTGCTGCCATACTTGCACCAACAAAACCGCTTTTAATACGCCTGGTGTGGGAAACGCTTCTTTGAGTCGTTGCACTTTTAAGAAAAAATCGTGGTTGGGTGACGCACCACCCTTACGCAGCCGAGTAGTATGTTCACTGGCGTCAAATTTAGTAAGCGCCGCCACCAATCCGGGTTTGTCCGATTGCGCCCACTGAGTCATTTCAGCAATATGTTTTTCGTAGTTATTTGGCCAAAAATTACGTTTAATGCCACTTTGATTTAACGCTTCAACAATGTCGTGCTGGTCGCTGAGCCAAGCCGATTTTACCGCTTGCACTTGTTTGCTGGCCTTTTCTAATTCGGCTTTCCAGTCTAGGTCTTTCCTTACCACCTTGGCATCTGGCTGCTGGTTAAACAGATACAAATCTCTTAACAATGCATCAGGGGATACCCAAATCGGCTTAATAAACTCAGCCTGTAGGTCATTTAATGGATAAAATTCACAGCGCCAGACATCTTTTACGGCCATTGTTAAGGGCAGCATTTCATCCGTTTCAATGGTTTGCTGAAACAACATTCTACTTTCAAAAGCGTTTTGGCTTAACATACGCTGGCAAAAACCATGAATGGTGAAAATAGCCGCTTCATCCATTTGTTTTTCTGCATACAAAAGTTTTTCAATGGCTTGGGCTTTATCTCGCTCATCCATTTGAGCCATCCAATTCGCTAAGAAATCATCTTCTGTTATTGCTTGCATTAAAGCCTTACGAGCCACGCGTATACGTTGTCTAATACGGGCTTTTAGCTCTGCTGTTGCTGCTTCGGTAAAGGTTACGACGAGAATTTGGTCAACCGTGAGCGGCTTGTCTATATCTCCAGTTGCCCTAGTTGGCACCAGCAAACGCAAATAAAGGTTAGCAATAGTATAGGTTTTGCCTGTGCCAGCACTGGCCTCTATTAAGCGCTTACCAAAGAGAGGAAAAGTTTGGGCATCAAGCAATACCGATGTTAATTTATCGTCCATGTCATTTGTCATCGACTTTCTCCAAGTGCTGGAACAATGGTCTCCAAATAAGCTGACACCAAGTCTCAAACGTATCTTGATAGTCTTCCAAGTTAGGAAAGAAGCGTTGCCAGAAGGGGTCTTCTGCTTCACAAGCTTTATTAAACTTAGGCGTTTTATAGTGATTTAACGCTTCTTCCCATGCTGTGGTTTCTTCGTCTTCTTCGGCCCCTTTGGCAAAATGATCACACCACACTTGTGCTGAATCACATGGCAACGGAATTGGCATATCCCGACCAGCGCGGTACATGTGAAGCATGTTAGCCAACAGCTTTCTTGCCTCTTGCTCGGAAATAATGACAAACTGGCGTTCATCTAGCTTGAAAGTCTTGGGATCAAGATTAACGATGTAATGGTTCTTAGGGGTGCCTTGAGCACACAAGGCTAAGTGTTCAATCCACAGCTCTAAAAGTTGGTTTTGAGTCACGCGCCCCACTCGGTAAGAGACTCTGTTGACCTTACTAGGCAGCTCTAACCAAGACTGCAAGTGTACCCCTTCAATTTCAAGGTTTACTTCAATGGGGTCCAGTGTTTCAAACATAAAAGACTCAAGAGCGGATACTAACGCCTTCGCCACCTTTTTATTGGCTTCAAGCTCTAAGCGCCCAAAAGCACCGTAGGGCAAGTCCCCTTGTAACGCTAACCGCTGTAAAAAAACGTCTTCGTTCTTATCTAGCATTGCGCTTAAAAGATTGTTCGATAAATGAAAAGCCGACAAGCCGTCTATCGCAAAAGGCTCGTCTTCTTGCTCCTCTTCTTCATAACGAGTAAAAAAGGCTTTAAACCTATGTTGGGCGAAGTAACGTGCAGGATGCCTTAAAAAGCGCGCTAGTTCTTCCAACGACAAACTTTCTATTGATTGCTCCAAAGAAGGTAAGGGTTCTATATTTGGCTGAGACTCTTTTTCGCCTCGCTCATTTAAAACGGGCAACCACTGTTCGTTGAAACTAAACAGTCGGCTTTGCCTAATGCCATCATAGTAAGCTCTATTAAATGGCTGCAATGGGTGCTCTACAGTGATTGCCTGTAATAATGCTTGTTGGGCTTGCTCTGGCGGCAAGTTTGCGTGTTTTTCAAATACGCAACTTTGCGATGCATATTCAAGCAGCTCATTCACTAGAATAGAGGGATTCTTTTCGCCATTGTCTTGAATGTTTTTCCCAACGTAACTCAAGTAAAAGCATTCTCGAGCCGACATAAGCGCTTCAAGGAAAAGGTATTTGTCATCCTCTCGGCGACTACGATCGCCACTACGGTAATCGCCCACCATGAGATCAAATCCCATCGGCATAACATTACGAGGGTAATCGCCTTCATTTAACCCAAGCACGCAAATCACTTTAAAGGGAACAGAGCGCATGGGCATTAGACTACAGAAATTGACTTTGCCCGCTAAAAAACGCTGGCTACCTTGGCTTTCTTGCAACATAGGAGCCAGCATTTGGCGAACTACCGAGTGCTCTATTGGGTCATCAAAATAAGCTTGTCCCCATTGCTGAGCAAGCACCTCTAGTTGATCTTTGAGTAAGGTTAAAAAGCCATCTGCCAATTGTTGATCAAAGAAGGTTTTAGCAAGCTCATGGAGTGTCTTGAGCCAATCACTCGGCACCTGTTGCTGCAATAGATGTTTTTGAGTCTTCTCAATTTGAGCTAAAAACTGGGCCAGTTTTCCTGCAATACTGGCGTCTAATCCTTCTACATCACCGTAGCTTAGCGTGTCTTGCCAAATATAATCGTGCCCCATTGCATAGCCAAGTAGCATACGGCGCATACCATTAAGCCAAGTATGGGCATGTTGAGCAGGAAGTTCGTGCAGCTTAGCGGTTTGTTCGGACAGCCCCCAGCGGATACCGACTTCCACGGACCACTGCCGGATTCGCTCAAGCTCATCTGGGGTAAGTTCGAACCGAGCCAATACCGCTGGCACTTCAAGTACACTAATGAGCTCAGACAGTGAAAAGCGACTCTCGGCCATCGCCATTAGATATAAATAGGCATCGACTAGCGGATCTTCCATGCCACCAGATTGATCAATCAATGCAAAAGGAATGTGTTTATTACCTTGCGCTTGTGAAAAAACCGCTCGGATAAACGGGCTATAAGCGTTCACATCAGGAAGCATAACAATCACATCTTTAGGGGTAAGATCTGCCTTAGAATGAAATAAATCTAATAGTTGATCATGTAATACTTCCACTTCACGCAGTGGGCTATGACAAATGTGCAAACGCAGGCTTTGATCATGATTTCTGATAACGTGACGATAGCTAGCATCTGCTAAATGAGCCGTTCGCTCTTCATTGCTACCATGATTTTCAAGTGACAGTACATCTTGCTGAATCGTACTCAAGAGCGAATTTTCAGAGCCTTGGTTACAATAGTCATCAAACACTTCTACTTCACTGTCTGCCACTTCTTGTAGCTGGCAAATGTAGTCTCTACCCAATCGCCCCCAACTTGCTAACAGTGGGTTGGCATCTAAATGCAACTTATCAATATCTAAACCCGGTTTCTCAGATTGTCGTTTTATGATTCGTCCAAGATAATGCTTGTCGACCACATCCCCCCAATAAAAACGACAAGGGTTTTGTAAGAACAAATGCACATCTATCCACCCTGAACTGGCTAATACTCGAAGGGATTCAAGGGTGTTTGGAGGCAATGAAGACACGCCAAAAATAAAAATACGTTCCGGCAATGCCGCAGGTTTAGATTTAGAACGAGTTGCCTCTTGCAAGGCCTCGATCAAGTTCCCTCTATGATAAAGAGAACCACCCCGCTCGCTCACATCGGCCACTAAATCTTGCCATAAGATCGCTTGCCAGGGTTGTTGTTCAAACAAGGCTTGCAAGCGCGGGTCATCAACTTGCCCTGACTCCCAAGCCTGAATCCAATCTGGGCGATAAACTAAATACTGATCATATATATCTGCGATGGCACTGCACAGTTGAAAGCGGCGCATTTGGCTATCGTCATTGGCCAAGTACCAACGCAGCGGTGCAAATTCCTCTTGCCCAAGCCTAGCATTAAGCAAACGCATTAATCGCCACACCATAAACGGCTTGTTGAACTCACTTTGGGAGGGTATGTCTTCTAGGGTTTGCGAAAATGTTCGCCACACAAAACTAGAAGGCAAAGGAAAATCCAGCCCTGCTGCAATACTATGAGACTGGGCCACAAACATCTTGAGCCATTGGGCCATACCAGGTGTTTGTACCAATATGTATTCATTATCAAAAGGATTACTAGGAGGGGAAAGCGCTAAGGCTTTAGCCAGTAGCGTCGCTAAGTCCTCTAGACGATTACCGGTATAAAGTTGAAACATTGACAAATCCCATTTGCGAAACAACACAAAAAAACTGATTAGCTATGTGTCTAGCCTAACCTTGGGAATGCAAAAATAGAAGAGGGAAATCAAGAATTTATGGTGGAGCTATGCGGGATCGAACCGCAGACCTCTTGCATGCCATGCAAGCGCTCTCCCAGCTGAGCTATAGCCCCATAAACTGAACGCCGTGCATTTTAGGGAGCTAAAAAGTTGCTGTCAATACTTACGCCCCCTCCAAGTTACTAAAATTAACATTTTAATTTACAAACCTACCTTCATACCCTAGTCTAAATCCTAGTATTTGATATATTCGAGCGACATTAGAAAGAATAAAAAATGCATGACTAGCCTACCAAATTTGTACGATGATTTAATGATGGCCCAACAGCCCATACTGACACACAGTAAGGAAGTGTACGGTTATGAGCTATTGTTTCGCTCTAAAAACGAAATCAGTGCGGATGAATTTGATGGCAATCTGGCCACCAGCCGTGTTCTGGTAAACCTCTGTATTGGTATTAGCCAAATTGAGTCATTACAGGGCAAGCCGTTTTTTATTAACATGACCACCGACTTGTTATTAGACGACACCTTTATTCCTGTTGACCCTAAAACCATTTGCATTGAAATCTTAGAAGACCAAGAACTGTCTCCTGAATTCATTCAAGCAGTAAAAGAATGGCATGATGCTGGTTATCTATTCGCTCTTGATGATTATCAATTCACCGATGAGTACAAAGCATTATTACCTTGGATCTCCATCATTAAAGTGGATGTACTTGCCACAAACCCCATTCGTTATAAAGATCAGTTAAATGAACTCAAAGCAATGGGCATGACTTTACTTGCCGAAAAAGTCGAAAATCAAACCATGTTTGATTTGTGCGAAAAAATGGGCTTTGAGCTTTTTCAGGGGTACTTTCTACAGCGCCCCCAATTGATTAAAGGCAAAACCATAGACTCGGAAACCCAAGGCGCCTTATCTCTTGTTAATGCGCTGCAAGACGAAGAGATCTCCATTGATATTATCAGCGATATGGTGGCCGGCAACCCAACTTTGTCTTTTCAGTTATTACGTATTTTAAACAGCCCTATATGTGGCCTTGGCAAGCAAGTGGAATCTATTAAAGAGGCGGTTGTTTTTATTGGTTTAGCGCAATTAAAACGCTGGGCCCTATTGATTACGTTAACGTCTTCTTCTGATCAACCGCTATCTCTATTTAAGCTGTTGTTAACCCGCGGGCATTGCTGTCGATTGCTTGCTATGGAACAAGCGCCTGAATTACAAGAAACCGCTTTCATGGCCGGTTTATTATCAGGTATTGATGCCATTTTAGGTGTGGATAAACAAACCGCTTTTCAACAGATAGCTTTATCAGATGAAATAAAAGAGGCTATTTTACACGGAAAAGGCCAGCTAGGAGACTTATTAAAGCTCACTTTAAGCTGCGAAGAGCAAAAGTGGTCGAGGCTAAAAAAATTAGACTCCAAAACACTGAACACCCTTAACAATGCCTTTTTAGAAGCCATGATACGGGCTGATGAGGTCATTGCCAGTATTCAATAATTTGTATCTTTTTCATCTAAACAATTGACAGCTAAGTAAAAATACATAGAATACTCATCACCTTTTTCAGGGCCAGTGTGGTGGAATTGGTAGACACGACGGATTCAAAATCCGTTGCCGAAAGGCGTGGCGGTTCGAGTCCGCCTACTGGTACCATATAATCAAATAAAACTTTATTGATATTTGAAGGTTTATTTATCTCGATCAATCCTCATCTTTCTTTTAGGTATCTCACTTGACCTAATAATTAGTCACATTCCAAACTGTGGTTCACGTAGTCTGGTAGGTCTTCTTCTTTAGGGATTGGTGTTGAGCGGCCTTCTTCATCAATGGCAACAAATTTAAACATAGCTTCTGTTACTTTCTCTCTATGGCCTATACGGCCACGGCGCACCCAAGCTTCAACACGAATGTTCATGGAAGTACGGCCCACTGAATCAACACTTGTATACACCCCCAAAATATCCCCTACTTTGACAGGTTTAATAAAACTCATGCTATCAATCGCAACGGTAACCACACGAGCTTGAGCCCTTTGACCTGCGCAAATACCTGCCGCAATGTCCATTTGCGATACCACCCAACCACCAAAAATATCACCCGCTGGGTTAGTGTCGCTTGGCATGGCAACGGTTCTTGTAGTTAATCTGACTTTATTTTTGTCCTGCAACTGTGACATTCGCTCTCTCCTAAGGCATGTTTGACACGGCACTCCCCCATATTAAACACCATGCCTGCTGGATAAAAAACCATTCAATGTTAATAAGCAAAACCCACTGGACTATAAAACATTCCGAACTGGATCTATTTCACTCTTCTAGATTTTTCTACTCTGGTACTACTTTCAATTTATTAGGCGAGCAACGTGGACATTATTGAACTCTCGAACAGCAGTATTTTTTGGTTATCAGCTGCCATCGCTTTGGCTTCTATGATCACCTCAATTACTGGCATGGCGGGTGGCGTTTTAATGTTTGCAGCGATGAGTGTTTACCTCCCCGTTCGGCCACTTGTAGCGATTCATGGCACGGTTCAAGTGTTTAACAATGCGGCTCGAAGCTGGTTTTTGCGCTCTCATATCCGCTGGGCGATGTGTCTGCCATTTGGATTAGGTGCCATAGTTGGTGCAACACTCACAACCCTTTTCATTGTCCAGTACATTGGAGAATTTTTTCCGTTACTCATTTTGCTGTGCTTAATACTTTATATTTTATTTAAACCAAAGCACATGCCCGAGTTAAAAATCCAGGATAAAGATTTTTTCTGGGTTGGCATCGCCACAGGCAGTTTAGGCATTATTGCGGGCGCTATAGATCCACTGTTGGCGGTTTTCTTTATTCGCAAAGACCTTTCAAAAGAAGAAGTGGTTTGCAATAAATCCTTAATGCAGCTGTTTGCCCATTTAACCAAGATCCCCGCTTACTTATTCATTGGTTTCTCATTCATAGATAACGCTTGGCTGATTGCTATTTTAAGCCTAGCGGCTGTTCTAGGAGCCCGACTCGGTGTCGTAGTTCTTAGCTATATCAATACGAAAATCTTCTTTACGCTTATGAAGTTAGCACTCTTTATTGCTGCCGGGCGTATTCTCTTTCAACTCATTCAAATGGGAGCACAGACATGAGCCAAACCTATACTTTAACGAACCCGTTTAATAACGAAGACATTGGCACTTATGAATTCACTTCATGGGCAACCATTGAGGAAAAACTGGCGACCCTAAAAGCTGGACAAAAAATACAAGCCAAAACAGCCGCTTTTGAACGTGCCAATGTACTCTTAAAGCTTTCTGAGCTTTTAAAAGAGCATTCTGAAGAGTTTGCCCAGTTAATCACCAAAGAAACCGGCAAAACCATCTCAGACTCTCGAGTAGAGATGATGCGCGCCATCAATGCGACCATTGCCTGTAGTGAAGAGGCGCGACAGATTTCAGGGGAAGCATTAGATTCAGATGCTTACGCGAATATGGGTAAAAAAATGGGGATTGTTTGCTGGCGACCTCTTGGCACCATTTTTTGCATTACTCCGTTTAACTTTCCCATCAATATCGCCATTCATAAAATTGGCCCTGCTTATGCGGCTGGTAATTCGGTGTTATTTAAACCCAGTCCACAAAATACCGAGTCGTCGTTACTGTTAGTAAAACTTTGCTATGAGGCAGGTTTTAGTAAAGAGATATTGCAGTACTGCATGCCAGAATTAAAAGATTTAGACCAACTTAATGCCCACCCAAGTGTCAATGCCATTAATTTCACAGGTGGCACTGCGGCTGCCAATGCCATTGCTGCGGCAGCGGGCTATAAAAAATTGCTACTCGAACTCGGAGGCAACGACCCGCTCATTATAATGGATGATGCCGATATTCAAGCTGCGGTCAAAGCAGCCATTAACCAACGCTTTGCCACAGCAGGACAACGCTGTACCGCTGCAAAACGCTTATTCGTTCATGAAGCAGTCTACGAGGCGTTCCGTGATTTGCTAGTCGCTGAAAGCCAAAAATTGATTGTGGGTGATCCAACCAAAGAAGACACCTTCATTGGCCCAGTCATTCATCAAGGCGCAGCAAACCAAATTCGTGAATTTATTGAAGACGCCATCAATAAAGGAGCCACAGTTACCATGGGGAACCAATATGATGGAGCGTTTGTTTACCCAACCATCTTAGAGAACGTTTCCCCCGACTGCGAGCTCATGGCAGAAGAAGCCTTTGGGCCTGTGATGCCGCTATATAAATTTAGCAATGTAGACGACATTGTTCCTATCATTAACAACACGGCTTATGGCCTACAAGGCGGGATCTTCACCAACAATTTAGCCCTAGTGAAACGTTTGTTTGAAGAACTCGATGTGGGCACATTAGCAACCAACGACGGCCCAGGCTTTAGAACGGAACACTTCCCATTTGGTGGCGTGAAAGAAAGTGGTTTAGGCCGTGAAGGCATTAAATACGCCATTCGAGAAATGAGTTTTACCAAAACACTTGTACTATAGTATTCATTTTATAAAACCAATTTGCAGTTAAATTTACCTATCTTTTAGGCCCCATGACTCCCTCCCGATCATGGGGCCTTTTTTTATTCTTATGTCCTTAATTGCATGAATTAATTCGCTTTTTCATTCTTAGTGGACTGGCCTCATGGAGGTTCTGTATCTGGTTCTAACTGCATCATTAGGTTAGGAGTAATTTAAATAACAGAAATTGATATTCCCACCTTAATTATGAACTTATTCGATAACGAAAGTCATTCACAAGGATGTTGGGACCCCTTTCAGCGCTAAATAAAACGAGGTAACTATGACCAGCTACAGTGTAAATGACTTTGACTCTCTTGATGTTGTGAGCAACGACAGAAATCACGTATGGCATCATTTAACAAACCACAAAGGATTAGAAAATGCCGACCCAATGGTCATTGTTAAGGGTGAAGGTATGCGCGTTTGGGACGCCAAAGGCAATGAGTACCTGGACGCCGTGTCTGGCGCCGTTTGGACAGTAAATATTGGCTATGGCCGCACCGAAGTTGCCGACGCTGTCCGCGATCAATTAGTGCAGATGAACTTTTTTGGCCACTCAGCGGGTAATGTTCCTGCCGCACAATTCTCCAAACGCTTAATTGAAAAAATGCCAGGCCTAAGCCGCGTGTATTTTTCTAACTCAGGGTCAGAAGCAAACGAAAAAGCCTTTAAAATTGTTCGTCAAATCGCTCATCAAAAATACGGTGGAAAGAAAACCAAAATTCTATATCGTGAACGCGATTACCACGGCACCACCATTGCAGCACTGAGTGCGACTGGTCAGCATGAGCGCCGAGATCAATACGGCCCCTTTGTACCAGACTTCATTGAAGTACCTCATTGCTGCGAATATCGAGCCCAAGAAGGTGCTGATGTTAAAAACTATGGTGTGTGGGCAGCCAACCAGATTGAAAAAGTCATTCTGCAAGAAGGGCCAGAAACCGTTGGCGCTCTGTGTCTTGAACCCATTACTGCTGGTGGCGGAGTGATTGAAGCACCAGAAGGCTATTGGCCTCGGGTTCAAGAAATTTGTAAGCAGTACGACATTCTACTGCATATTGATGAAGTGGTGTGTGGCCTTGGTCGCACTGGCAAATGGTTTGGTTACCAACATTACGGAGTTCAACCTGATATTGTTACTATGGCAAAAGGGGTTGCATCGGGCTACGCGGCGATTTCTTGCACGGTAACAACAGAAGAAGTATTCAACGCTTTTAAAGCAGAAAGCGACCCTAGAATGGGCTATTTTCGTGATATTTCGACTTTCGGTGGCTGTACTGCGGGCCCTGCAGCGGCTCTTGTCAATATGCAAATCATTGAAGACGAGCAGCTACTTGATAATGTAACCACTCAAGGGGAATACTTATTAACTCGCTTGCAAGAACTCATGGACAAGTACCCGATTATAGGTGATGTTCGTGGTAAAGGTTTATTTGCAGGGTTTGAATTAGTGAAAGACCGCCTCACTAAAGAACCGGTCGATGAAAGCGTGATTTTATCTTTAGCGGGGCACTGTATGGCTAATGGCGTCATTATTGGCCGCACCAACCGTAGCTTCAAAGCTTACAACAACACCGTTTGCTTGGCCCCGGCTTTGATTGCCACAAAAGAAGATATTGACGAACTTGTCGAGGCGCTAGATTCAGGGCTAGAACACATTTCTGCTTAATACACCTGCTAAGTGTCACCAAGCTTATGGCTTGGTGACATGCTTTCCTGGTCTTGTGTTATTAGCACTTCACCTAGCATTAGGATTAGAATAGAAAACTCGATGTGTTTTACCTTAAGGTCCTCATATGTTCCACTTGTTTCATCTCGCCCCAGGTAGTGGTAGTAGCCTTCAACAACAGCTTAGGGAGCAAATCGCATCCGCTATTTTAAAAGGTAGCATTCCTTTAGAAGTGCCGTTACCGTCAAGTCGCAAGCTATCCCAACAATTAAATATTGCTCGTAACACGGTTGTATTAGCTTATGAACATTTACTGGACGACGGCTATTTAATTGCCAGGGAAAGACGCGGCTATTTTGTCAATCCAGACATATTAGCTGGTAAGGTGGAAGAACAAGCAGATCATTCAAATGATACATCCCTTGATTGGGAAAAGCGTTTTAAGGTTAAACCCAGCCTACAGAGCAACATAGTAAAAGCCCGTGATTGGCAAAATTACGACTACCCTTTCATTTACGGCCAATACGATGAAAAAATATTCCCCAGTGTCAATTGGCGGGAATGCTGTAAAGACGCCGCCAGTAACGCCGCGGTGAGTCAGTGGGCAGCCGATAGCATGGGGCTTGATGACCCCAAATTGATAGAACAAATTCGAACCCGTTTACTACCAAGGCGCGGTGTTTGGGCTTCGCCGGAGCAAATATTAGTCACAGTAGGTTCTCAGCAGTCTCTATTTTTACTGGTTCAACTTTTGCTCGACAAACACTCCCTATTTGGCCTAGAAGACCCAGGCTATGTAGACGTGCGCAATATTGCTAACTTACACAAATGCCCCACCAAAGCACTGGCTGTGGACTTTGATGGGCTGGTCGTCGATGAGAAACTTGATGACTGCGACCTTATTTACACCACCCCAAGCCACCAGTGCCCTACAACTGTCACCATGCCGCTAGAGCGGCGTAAAGCATTACTTAGCAGAGCTCAACAAAAAGACTTTCTGATCATTGAAGACGATTATGAAATCGAAACAAACTTCGACAGTCAACCAACCCCCGCATTGAAAAGCTTAGATACCAATGACCGCGTTATTTATATTGGTAGCCTTTCCAAAACACTCGCCCCAGGCTTACGGCTGGGCTATGTAGTGGCTTCTAAGCATTTAATTAAGGAAGCGAGAGCCTTACGCCGCTTAATGATCCGCCACCCAGCTTCTAATAACCAACGTGCCGCAGCCCTGTTTTTGGAGCGGGGCTATCATGATGCCCTACTCATGAACATTAATCGTAATTATCAGGCTCGCTGGCGCGCTATGAATGACGCTCTCAATAAACACTTGCCAGGTTGCCATAATGTGCCCAGTTTTGGTGGCTCTAGTTACTGGATAAAGGCCCCCAACGGCATTGATGCCACCGAAATCAAAGCGATTGCCATGCAAAACAGCATCCTCATTGAGCCAGGAAAAATTCACTTTATGGAATCTGAAGATAATACTCGCGGCAACAACTACTTTCGTCTTGGTTTTTCTTCTATTTCATCTGACCGCATCGAACCAGGCATCAAGAAATTAGCCGACATTATCCGCCAAAAATACCCAGACCTATGGTGATGAGCTATTTCTTTTTTTAATTCAGATCAATAACTTAGAATAGGCATCCATTAGAGTTGGCATACTTAGCTGATAAATTTTCAGTTTAGATCTACTAATCAAGAGTGTCACTGAGTATTAAGTGAAGCGCTGAAAGTCTGATATTACAAGGGATAGGAAGGATTAAGAATGGTGCAGAAACAAAAAAGGCACCATAAATGGTGCCCGGGACCGGAATTGAACCGGTACGCTCGTTAAAGCGCAAGATTTTAAGTCTTGTGTGTCTACCAATTTCACCACCCGGGCATTTATCTGATATGGAGGCCGGAGTCGGAATCGAACCGGCGTCCACGGAGTTGCAGTCCGCTGCATAACCACTCTGCCATCCGGCCTTCTGTATCAGAACTCTTTTAAGATGGAGCGGGAAACGAGGCTCGAACTCGCGACCCCAACCTTGGCAAGGTTGTGCTCTACCACTGAGCTATTCCCGCGTCTCAAAAGATGGTGCATATTCTATGAATTTCTGACGCGAGGTCAAGGAAAAAATCCAAATAAATAGCCAACTTAGCTGTTTTTTTTCATTTTGATTACTTTGTGTTCGATTTACTTGGCATTAGCTCTGGCCAAGCTGCTTTTAAGTACACATACATAGACCATAAGGTTAATAAAGCAGCAATCACAAGCACTGCTTCACCGAAGTGTGACCAAAAACTTCCAGGAGGTGTGCTCAATAAAATCAAGATTGCCAGCATTTGCATGGTGGTTTTCAACTTACCCACAAAAGAAACCGCCACACTGGCGCGTTTACCCATTTCTGCCATCCACTCTCGCAAGGCTGAGATCACAATCTCTCGACCAACAATAACTGCACTGGCTAGAGTCATTAAAGGGTTTGCATAACTTGCCACTAACATCACCAAAGCAACTGACACCATCACTTTATCGGCCACTGGGTCAAAAAAAGCTCCAAAGGGACTGGTTTGGTTTAATTTACGTGCCAGGTAGCCATCAAGCCAATCTGTGATCGCGGCTAAACCAAAAATGATGCCACAAGTTAGGTAGCGCCCTTCCCAGGGTAAATAATAAACCGCCACCAAAATGGGGATCATCAAAATACGCACCGAGGTTAAAATATTGGGTATATTCATATTATTCCTACTTTATTACGCCGAGTATGAATCACCCGAACCACTAATTTTTATGCAGATGAAGGTAGATTTCTTCTGCTTTTTTAACGCTAATCCCTTTCACCTTGGCGATCTCTTCTTGGCTTGCTGACATGAGCTCTTGATGTCCGCCAAAGGTTGTTAATAACTCTTTACGACGATTCGGGCCAATACCTGGAATTTCTTCCAAGACCGAGTGTCTGCGTTTCTTATCACGACGCCGGCGATGATTTTTTACCGCAAAACGGTGAGCTTCGTCTCGAATGTGTTGGATCAAGTGTAACGCTGAGGAATCAGGAGGCAACACTACTTCGTCCTCTTTGGAGCCAATATATAAGGTTTCAAGGCCAGGCTTACGAGTATCACCCTTGGCGACCCCTAATAAAAAGATATCCACCAAACCTAACTCTCGCAGCACGTCTTCAGCTTGGCTTAGCTGTCCTTTCCCCCCATCTATTAACAATACATCAGGAGCTGCCAGTTCGCCGTCTTTCACTCTTTGATAGCGGCGAGTTAACGCTTGCCTCATAGCCCCGTAATCGTCGCCCGCTTCCACGCCTTCTATGTTAAATGAACGATAACGTTTTTTATCAGGACCGTCTGGGCCGAATACCACACAAGATGCCACCGTGGCCTCACCACTAGAATGACTAATATCAAAACACTCCATATGAGCTGGAGGCTCTTTAAACCCCAACACTTTTTGCAACGCACTGATCCGGCTAAAGTGGTTACGTTTGTCACTAAGGCGAGCTTGCAAGCCCTGCTCAGCATTTAGCTTAGCCAAGTCTAACCAACGGGCTCTCTGCCCTCTTACATTGGCCACCAGCTCAATGCGCTTTTGTAGTGAGGTGAAAATACCTTCAACCAAAATATCTTTATCTTCTATTTCGTGGCTCACAATCAGACTTTTGGGCAGCTCTTGAGCGCCTGAAAGATAAAATTGAGCAATGAAAGAAGACAACAACTCTGCCTCAGAAATCTCCAACGGCATTTTAGGGTAATAGCTTTTACTACCTACTACTTTTCCTTTACGCACCATCATTAAGTGCACACACAAACCACCAGGCTGTATGATGGCGGCTAAAACATCAGCCTCACCGGATTGGCCATAAACATGCTGCTGCTCTTGAATGTGTTTCAGCTGTACTATTTGATCTCTAAGCTCAGCTGCTCGTTCAAACTCCATTTCCTGAGCAGCATTTTTCATTTGTACAGTAATCTCAGCGGTGAGCTCTTGGTTCTTACCTTGTAAGAACATTTGCGCATGTCGAACGTCAGAGGCGTACTCTTCATCTGTTATCAGATTGACACAAGGAGCAGAACAACGCTTGATTTGATACTGTAAGCAGGGCCTAGAGCGGTTGCTATACACAGAGTCCTCACATTGGCGCACTTTAAACACCTTTTGCATGGTGTTTAAACTCTCTCGTACGGCACTACCACTGGGAAAGGGGCCAAATAAGGTGCCTTTTTCTTGTTTGGTACCGCGCCGGAACAACAAGGCTGGATGTTCATGTTCAGACAATAAAATATAGGGGTAGGACTTGTCGTCTCGCAGCAAGATATTATAAGGAGGTCGATGCTGCTTAATTAGCGTTTGCTCTAAAAGTAATGCCTCGGTTTCACTTTTGGTTACGGTAATGTCAATGTGGTCAATCTTCGCCACCAAGGCCATTGTTTTGGTCGTTAGCCCTGTTGGACGAAAATAACTGGCTACTCGGTTTTTGAGGTTTTTCGCCTTGCCAACGTATAACAGCTCGTCCTTGCTGTCATACATCCGATAAACGCCGGGACGAGTCGTCAAATGCTGTACAAAATGTTTAGGATCAAATACCTGAGTGTCCAAAGATGCCTCTAAACTATTTCATGCCTAAGATTTTATAACGAGTAGCTAAGCGAACCAACGCCACGTCATTATCAATATTTAACTTGCTAAAAATACGTGTTTTAAAGGTGCTCACGGTTTTCGGGCTGACATTAAGTTTGTCGGCAATGTCTCGCATCTTCTCACCATCCACTATCATCTGCGCTACCTGTACTTCGCGAGTTGATAAAGGCTCTAGAATACCACCTTGTTGATCTTCTGATACTTTAGACAAAGCCATGCTACGCGCCACATCATTTGAAATAAAACGCTCTCCAGCCATGACCGTTTTAATGGCTTCAAATAACTCGTCAGGGGGGGTGCCTTTGGTAACATAACCTGACGCCCCTGCTTGCAATAATTGGGTTGGGTACAAGCTGTCGTTTAATGCCGACAGAGCAATAACCTTGGTATTAGGAAATAAGCGTTTTATTTCCTGGGTCGCACCTAAGCCTCCAATTCCTGGCATATGTACATCCATGAAAACCACATCTGGCTGTAAGCTTCTAGTTTGCTCAATGGCTTCTTCACCACTGGCCACCGTACCTACTACGTCCACTCCATCTGCAGTTTGCAAAAAATGGCTAAGGGAGTGGCTAAGCATTTCATGATCATCTACCAGTAAAACTTTTATCATAAATACCTCTAATCACTTAGTGCTAAAAAGCACTTCCAGCCTCATTGACTAACACAAGGCCTTCTTTAAAAACTCAAATCCTTAGTTTGGTAACTCACCTTGAAATCCCATTTCCCGTAACTTCTCTAAACTTATTTTACGATAGCTTTGACGAATTCCAGAACCGTAGGTTTTTTGCGTGTAATAAAGTAAAGGGGCGATATCCTCCTCTACCATGTTTAACTGCGTTGCGATTTCGGCAACTAAACCTTTAATATCAAAGCTTTGCTTATCTTCAATCATAACGATAGCAGGCACCACTAGGCGCTCTCCAGCGATCACTCTATCCACTACTTTTAAATAGTTACTTTCAAATAGTGGCCAAGTAGTGCGCTCTGCTTCTGTTTTAAGTTTGTACCAGCCAGTTTGTGAACCAGCGAAAAATACAGCGGCATGACTCCATTTAAAAACTAAAGGGTCCACACGGCAAGCACAGGCTTCCATATAGGCACTGCGTGGATCTTTTAAACCATAAGCCTTGTAAGCCGTATTGATTAGCTGTAAAAACTCGGAAATAGTTGGCGGCCACGCATAGGTTTCTTTAGTTCGCTCAACAGCATAGGCTAACAGCGGCTCCTGAAAACCTTTTAATGCAACAGCCCATTCTCGCTTAGCCAGTTTCACTTCTTCTGTGGTGCTATAAGCAGAAGCGAATTTATGGGTATATATGGCTTTAAAACGGGCAAAAAGCATATTAACCAGAACCCGCGTTTTTTGCTCACCTTCTTGGTTAGCGTGTTTTTGCTCTACCGACTCAGTTCGCTCATCACCAGTCTGTGTCGTGGATGTTGGAGAGTGCATCGCTAACTTGTTCTCTAGAGGTTTTACCAAATTTTGAACTGACTGAGGTTCCTTCATAAGAAGTTCGATCCGCTTGTTTGTATTGCCACTGGCGTTTTACGTATTTAAAAAATTCACTGTTCCAAGTTCTAACGTTTTTGCGTTGCTCTTTTATACGCAATAAAAACTCTGTTTGTAAGCCTATGGCAAATTCTCGGTTAATGCCTGCTTGGCTAATTTGTTCCAAGGTAGCCTCTTCTGGCTGCCATTGATCTGGTTGCCTAGAACGTTCCTTCTGCTCAAGGTAAAGGTCAAAATCGGTAACACCTCGTCTATCTTTAGCATTATTCACCGAAGCAGGAAACTCATTTGGTGCTTGGCGATATGCAGGTTTGGATGAAACCGGCGCTTCAGGCTGACGTGGTGCACTCTTTTGCGATTCTTTGTGCAACCGTTTCATTTTATTCATAAGGGCATCATCATAGCTATCTTTTTGCCCAGTTCCTGACTTAACTGCAGTTCCCTGCATTGGAAACTCTATTTTTAGTACCTGTTCTTGACGAGCATATTGGATCAATTGGCTAAGCTGTAAATTTTCCAGCAAGCGCAGTAATTGCGGCATTGTCCAAAATGGCAACTTGCTACTCAGCTGACTGGCTTCAAACGTCAGTACTGGGCTGTTTATTAAATAGACCTGCTGCTTTAAAAAAGTCAGTAAAACCGCTTCTTCCAAGCCAATTTTTGCGGCGAGTGAAAAAGACACAGGAACAGAATAGTCGTTATCAAACATAAAGCTCATTTTCGTTAGATTGATGAAGCAGTTTATCAAATGCCATGCCTAGAAGCACGATAAGCCTGCCAAGATTTACTGACAAGATGGGCTTTTATTTTATCAAGACAAGACTGACGAAATATCATTTTCAGTATTGACACTACCAATACGCACTTCTATGCTGAAATGGCGTGACAGAAAGCAGGAATGTACAACCACCTTGGTTTAAAGGAGCAAAATTCTATGCATACAATAAATATTACTGGACACCATGTAGATGTAACACCCGCAGTAAAAAGCCACATTGACGAAAAACTCAATAAAGTCATTAAACTTTCCGATCAAATTACCTCCATTAACATCACTCTATTAAAAGACAGCAAGCAACAAAAAGCCGAAGCCGTTTTACACCTTCCTGGCAAAGAAATTTTTGCTGCTTCAACATCAGAAGATCGTCTTTTTCACGCTATCGATGGCATGGTAGATAAGCTGGCCAGACAAATAGACAAACATAAAACTAAGCAATCATCCCACATACATCGAACACACGTCGCCTAGCTTTAACAAGGTGCGAGCTTCTCTGTTCGCTCGCATCTTTTCCCGTACCCTCTCCCTTAAAGTTAACTTGTCGCATCCTACTCTTTGGAGCGAGCGCTTTTGTTTACTAATTTGTGAATTTTTAGCCAAGTTACACACTAACTCTTGAGTTTTTTACTTTTCGACTCCATATTAGACGTTATATTGCTTTTTAACTAATAGGAGTCAATCCAATGCGTTACACTGAAGCTCTTTCGACACATACGTCTAAAACAGCTAATAAAACGCTACGCAATACTTATGGCCTACTTGCCTTAACTTTATTGTTTAGCGCCTTTACTGCCGGTTTGAGCATGGCTTTACAGTTACCTCATCCTGGTTTGATCATTACCCTAGTTGGTTTCTACGGACTATTGTTTTTAACTCATAAATTCCAAAACAGTGCTGCTGGCATCTTGTGTGTATTTGCCCTCACTGGCTTTATGGGACTCACTCTTGGACCAATTTTAAGTGCTTATTTAAGCCTTTCGAATGGCGCCAGCTTGATCATGAGTGCTTTAGGAATTACAGGGTTATCTTTCCTTGGCCTATCGGCTTATGCCTTAGTTTCTAAAAAGGACTTTAGCTTCTTAAATGGCTTTATCACTGTTGGCTTTTTCGTTTTATTGTTTGCCATGATTGCCGGTTTCTTTGTGCAAATGCCAGCGTTACAAATCTTTATTTCAGCTGGTTTCGCGCTGTTCTCTGCGGCAATTATTTTGTTGCAAACAAGTGAAATCGTTCGTGGCGGTGAAACGAACTACATCATCGCGACAGTGAACCTATATGTATCTTTGTACAATATGTTCCTGAGCATTTTGTCGCTACTTGGCATGGCTCGCGACGAATAATAGGTTTCTTGAACGCAACACGAAAAGGCCGCGACTGCGGCCTTTTTATTAAGTAAAATACACGATTCATCGCTATTTAAATAAGGTAAAACCATGCCTTCTGCTTTGCTTGTTACTGGCTCTCCCTACCAATCTCGTGCTTGCCATACCGCTTTTCGCTTTTTACGGACCGCCTTAAAAAAAGACCCAACCAGTATTAATGGCGTCTTTTTTTATCAGGACGCTGTATTAATCGGCAGTCAGCTTGCTCAGCCACCAAGAGATGAGTTTAACCTTACTCAAGCATGGCAAGCGCTAAGCAAAGAATATGACCTTCCTTTATACCTTTGCATTGCCGCTGCCGTACGCCGCGGCATTATTAATGAGTCTGAAAGCCAACGCTATGAACTAGACCAACATTCAATTGCCTCTGGGTTTCAGCTTGAAGGGCTAGGCACTCTAGTTGAACTTATGAA
The DNA here is from genome assembly GCF_054780655.1 of Marinomonas epiphytica. Classification (NCBI taxonomy): domain Bacteria; kingdom Pseudomonadati; phylum Pseudomonadota; class Gammaproteobacteria; order Oceanospirillales; family Oceanospirillaceae; genus Marinomonas; species Marinomonas epiphytica. Next base: position 416,839 of record NZ_BAAGVX010000026.1, on the reverse strand, counting down.
CAGCAGCCAAAAATTGATTCAGTTTAGGTAACAGCATGAAAAGCACCCTGATACATTTAACCAGCGCCCCACTCTCTAATCTAGCCTGCAAAGAAGGCTTAGACTTAGCTTTGGTGCTTGGCACTTTTGAGCAAAAAGTTGATTTATGTTTATCCGGCTCGGCCCTAGCATTATTAAACAGCGAACAACAACCCAAGCCAGAGCAGGGTAAAAACCTTCACAAGCTTTTGGCCGGTTTAGAGTTTTACGACATTGAAAACGTGTATATAAAGCAATCAAATGCACCAACAGAGAATACTATTTGGCCTGGCACAACCCAATTAAGCTCAGCGGATTGGCAAGGCTTGTTTGCTCAGTATCACCAGATATTTAGGTTCTAATATGACATTACACCAACTCAACCAAGCTCATTATTCTGATGATATCGAAAATCTATGGCTGGCAAACTTAAAAACTGGCGATAGCGTGTTATTACTTGAAGAAGCGGTACTAAGATTAACTCAAGAAAAGCGGTGGCCAACCATGATTCTTGATCAACAAGTGACACTTTACTACCTTGAAGAAGACTTAACCGCTTACGGCATTAACTCGTCTCTCGGTAAAAGCTTAAGTGATGAGGCTTGGGTAGAGTTAACCCTCAATGCAGACAAACAAATAAGTTGGTAATCTAGATGACTACAGATACTCAACCGCCATTAGATGAAGAAGGCTACCTATTAAACCTTGTGGATTGGACACCAGAACTTGCCCAACACCTAGCTTTAGAAGAATCACTAAGCTTAACCGATGAACACTGGGAGATTATTTATCTACTAAGAGAGTTCTATCAAGAGTTTGAGGTGTCTCCGGCCATGCGTCCGCTAGTGAAAGCTGTCAGCAAAAAACTGGGCCCCGAAAAGGGCCGTAGCATTTACCTGATGCGCTTATTTCCTGGCAGCCCACCAAAACTCGCCGCCAAAATAGCGGGCTTACCTAAGCCTGCAAATTGCCTTTAAAAGCTATACGATTAAAGGCACACTATGCCTTTAATCGTGAACGCACTAATACTTTCCGTACCACTCTAATTTGCTTTGCAGCTGTACAACTTCACCAATAATCAGCAAAGCGGGAGACTTTACTTCGTTTTCAGTCACCACATCATGAATGTCGGCTATGGTAGAGGTAAACACTCTTTGAGCTTTACTGGTGCCTTTTTCGACGACGGCAACAGGCATACTGGCTGACATACCGAAGCGAATAAGAGACTGACTAATTTCTTCAAGGCCAGTCAAGCCCATATAAATAACAAGGGTCTGAGCAGGATGAACCAACTCATCCCAAGGCAACTCTGTGGTGCCATCTTTCAAGTGCCCTGTTAAAAACCGCACGGATTGCGCGTAATCTCGGTGAGTAAGAGGAATACCTGCATAAGCAGCACACCCAGCCGCTGCGGTTATGCCAGGTACAACTTCAAAGGGAACTTGTTCATCCATTAGCTCTTCAAGCTCTTCCCCACCACGTCCAAAGATGAACGGGTCACCCCCTTTTAAGCGCACCACCATTTTACCTTGCTTAGCTTTACTCGCTAACAAAGCATTTATTTCGTTTTGTGGCAGACTATGCAGGGACTTAGCTTTACCTACATACATTTTTTCTGCCGCTTCTGGAATCAAAGCGATAATCTCTTCGCCTACTAAACGGTCGTATAACACGACCTCAGCTTGAGCCAGCAATTTATGGGCCTTTAAAGTGAGCAGCTCAGGGTCGCCTGGACCTGCTCCAATTAAGTACACCTTACCTGTCATATTTTCTTACCTTATAAAAAAGCCTCTAAAAGAGGCTTTTTAAGCATCTTTTCTCTAGGCTTTCGCCAATACTTTTTTGCCACCCATGTATGGCACTAACACTTCTGGCACCTGCACACTGCCATCTTCGTTTTGGTAATTCTCCAGTACAGCCACCAAAGTACGGCCCACTGCCAAACCAGAACCATTCAAGGTATGTGCCAATTCTGGACGACCTGTCTCAGGGTTACGCCATCTTGCTTGCATACGGCGAGCTTGGAAGTCTCCCATATTTGAACAAGATGAAATTTCACGGTATTTACCCTGACCAGGCAACCAGACTTCAATATCATAGGTTTTGTGAGCAGAGAAGCCTAAGTCTCCACCACAAAGAATAACGGTGCGGTAAGGTAGCTCTAGTTTTTGCAAAATCGTTTCTGCGTGACCCACAAGGTCTTCTAGAATAGCTTCTGAACGATCAGGACGGCATACGTGCACTAATTCCACTTTTTCAAACTGGTGCTGACGAATCATACCGCGCGTATCACGTCCGTAACTGCCGGCCTCACTGCGGAAACATGGGGTGTGAGTAACGAACTTTTTATGCAAATCCGCATCATTTAAAATCTCATCACGTACCAAATTGGTTACAGGTACTTCAGCAGTAGGAATTAGGTATAAATCGTTGTTACCGCTTTCTTTATCTACTGGTACCTTAAACAGATCTTCTTCAAATTTTGGTAATTGGCCTGTACCTTTCAAAGAGTGGGCATTCACCAAATAAGGCACATACACTTCATCATAGCCGTGCTCATCGGTATGTGTATTGATCATAAATTGGGTCAGCGCTCGATGAAGGCGCGCAAGGTCAGACTTCATTACCGCAAAGCGAGAACCTGTTAATTTTACCGCAGCTTCGAAGTCTAGTTGTTCCAGACCTTCACCTAGATCCACATGATCTTTTGCCTCGAAAGAGAACTCCTTCGGAGTTCCCCAACGACGCACTTCAACATTATCGTCCTCGGTTTTACCTTCAGGAACAGAATCGTGAGGAATATTTGGAATACCTTCTAGCAGGCTGTCTAAACTTTGTTGAACAGTAACCAACTGTTCTTTAGCGACACTTAGGTCATCACCTAAAGTAGCAGTTTGCGCTTTCAACTCAGCCGCTTTGTCTTTATCGCCAGCTTTCATGGCTTGGCCAATTTGTTTAGAAACCGCGTTACGGGACTGTTGCAATTGTTCTGTTTCTACCTGAATGGCTTTACGACGCTCTTCTAAGGAAGAAAAGGTCGCAACATCTAACTCATAGCCTTTTTTCTTTAACAGTGTGGCAATAGCTTCTGGGTCAGCACGGAGCGCTTTTATGTCTAACATTTTTGCAACAGTTTCCTATAATGATTTAACCAGAGTTTCATTCTGGCCTTTGAATAAAAATTTACACTAGTCGAGCAAGGCCGATGCCAATCATCAGCGCGACAACACCCAACAAACAGCTTAATAATAAATAGCTCGCCGCACTTAGCCAAGCTTGCATGTTAATTAATGAGACTATTTCCAGAGAAAAAGTCGAAAAAGTGGTAAAAGCCCCTAGAAAACCGACCATAACCAACGGGCGATAGGCTTCTAAGGATGGTATTCTCTCACTTATAAAAACAAACGCTAAGCCCATAAAAAAACAGCCTATAACATTGATTAATAAGGTTGCCAAAGGAAAAGGAAGGGACCAAAAAGAATTTACCAACCGACCTAGTTCAAAACGAGCTAAAGCACCAAGTGCACCGCCCAAGGCGATCATAAAGTACATCATTCGTGCCAACCAGAATCTTTTAAATAGCGTTTAAGAGCACTATTCTCATCCAAACTTTTTAGCCAATTAAGTTTTTCGCCTATCTTACCCTCTAAGCCGCGCTCAGTAGGCTGATAATAGCGAGTTCCAGCCAATTCTTCTGGCAAATACTCTTCACCAGCAGCGTATGCATTAGGCTCGTTATGGGCATAGCGGTACTCATCCCCATGCCCCATACTTTTTGCCAAGGAAGTCGGCGCATTTCGCAAATGAATGGGTACGTCAAAACTGGGCTGTGCTGCCACATCTCTCATAACTTGATTAAGAGCCATATACAAAGCATTGCTCTTTGGGGCGCACGCCATATACACAGCGGCCTGAGCGATGGCCCTATTGCCTTCTTTTGGGCCGACTCGCTCAAATATATCCCAAGCGTTCAAACCTACCTGCAAAGCCCTTGGATCCGCATTACCTATGTCTTCTGAGGCGATCGCCAATAAGCGCCGAGCAATATAAAGCGGGTCGCAACCACCATCTAACATTCGTGCCATCCAATATAAGGCGCCGTCTGGTGAAGAGCCTCTAACCGATTTATGAAAAGCCGATATTTGGTCATAGAACACATCACCTTGACGATCAAAACGGCGCACACTCCCACCCAACACATCTTCTAGGTGCTCAGCGTTAACCGCTTCTCCTGGCTCTACTAGGTCAGACAATATTTCTAAAAAATTTAAGCTGCGGCGTATATCGCCATCTGCCGCCTGAGATAAAATACGCAAAGACTCATCGTCAACCTGTAACCCTGTGCCTCCTAAACCACGCTCTTCGTCTTGTAAGGCATGCGTTAGTACCTGATAAATATCATCTGCACTGGGTGTTTTTAAGCGGTACACTCTAGCCCGAGAGAGCAAGGCTGAGTTAAGTTCAAAAGCGGGGTTTTCGGTAGTAGCACCGATAAATAAGAAAGTACCGTCTTCTATGTAGGGTAAAAAGGCATCCTGCTGGGATTTATTAAATCTATGCACTTCATCGACAAACAAGACTGTTTGCCCACCGTTCATGAGCCTAATTTGCTGCGCCTGCTCCACTGCAGCACGGATTTCTTTCACCCCAGACATAACCGCAGAAAGCTCAATAAACTGAGCACTCAAAGAACGGCTTAACAATTGAGCAAAGGTGGTTTTACCTACCCCTGGCGGCCCCCATAAGATAAAAGAATGGCAATGACCTGTTTCCACCATTTTTCGCAGTGGTTTCCCTTCTGCAACCAAATGTGACTGACCGACATAGTCAGTAAGTTGCTTTGGGCGCATGCGTGCCGCCAAAGGCTCATAGGCTCCTTCTGGGGCTTGTGAAAACAAATCTTGCATTATTGCCCTTCAACAATAAGGTCAACATGATCCGGTAGATCTAGGGAGAAGTTTTCTCTCGCTACCCCTTCATGTTGTTCAACATTTTTAAATTCGATGACCGTCGTTTGCCCTAGGGCATCCGTTATACTCATGGCGGTCACCAGCTCTTGTTTAAACGACAAAACAAGGGATTCAAACAGTTGTTCATCTTGTTTTGGAAGCAACTGAAACTTACCTGGACTTAGCTGGCTAACATCATAATGAGGCAGCACCTGTGCAGCAGGCTGCCCAAGCAAAGCGGCTGGGGAATTGCCGATTTCTCCCGCTAAGGGCTTTTGGGTTGCCTGTTCTAAATCCACATCCCAAACCGTTAACGTAACACCATCGGAAAGAATACGCTGCGGAAAAGGTGATACCGTATCCCAAACAAACTGATTGGGCTTAGCTAGTAAAAAAACGCCCTCACTAGCTTGTATTTGTTTACCTGCCTCGTCATAGGTCACTTGACGAAACTCACCTTCAATGTCGCGGTTATCTTCTAACAAGGCTTCAAGGGCCTGTGAACCTGACGCGAAAGCCATACTTACGCTAAACCAAACGCATAGCACGCCCGCAAGAATTTGTTTCATCTCTTTATTCTCCTACTCACACCCATTATTTATTCTGGGATCAAAATTTCTCTTTGGCCGTTGGTTCCCATTGGACCAACTAAACCTGCAGCCTCCATGGCTTCAACTAGATTTGCTGCTCGGTTATAGCCTATTTTCAAACGTCTTTGGATAGAGGAAATAGAAGCTTTACGGGTTTCTATAACGATCTTTACTGCTTCATCATAAAGGGCGTCTTTGTCTTCACTGTCATCTGAGCCCATTAGGTCCTCAGGATTAACAACCACATCGTCAATGTATTCCGGCTCGCCACGCTGCTTCCATTCTTCCACCACTGCATGTACTTCATCGTCTGAAACAAAAGCTCCATGCACACGTATTGGGGTGGGTAAACCAGCAGGCAAATACAGCATATCCCCCATACCTAGTAATTGATCTGCACCGCCTTGATCCAAAATTGTGCGTGAATCAATTTTTGAAGAAACCTGGAATGCCATCCGGGTCGGAATGTTAGCCTTAATCAAGCCAGTAATGACATCTACCGAAGGACGCTGAGTGGCCAATACTAAGTGTATTCCCGCAGCCCTCGCTTTTTGGGCAATACGAGCGATCAACTCCTCTACTTTTTTACCGACTATCATCATCATGTCGGCAAATTCATCCACCACAATAACAATGTAAGGCAATGGCTCCAAGTAAGGCACAGTACGGGCAACACCGTCTTCTGAAAACATGGCCTGTTCAGGTTGCCATAGGGGATCCTCTATGGGCTGTCCGGCCTCAATGGCATCCCTAACTTTTTTATTAAAACCGGCAATATTCCGCACCCCAAGCTTAGACATTAGCTTGTAGCGACGTTCCATTTCATCTACCGACCAACGCAAGCCGTTCGCTGCGTCTTTCATATCCGTGATCACAGGCGTCAATAGATGAGGAATCCCTTCATAAATTGATAGCTCCAACATTTTCGGATCCACCATGATCAAGCGCACTTCATCTGGGGTCGATTTAAGCAACATACTCAAAATCATGGCGTTCACACCAACGGACTTACCTGAACCTGTAGTACCGGCTACCAGCACATGGGGCATTTTAGCAAGGTCTACCACAACAGGTTCCCCAGATATATCATGACCAAGCGATAATGTGAGCGGTGAAGAAGCGTTATCGTACATGTCACAGTTAATAACTTCTGAGAAGAACACGGTATCGCGAACCTGATTTGGGATTTCTATCCCTATAGTAGATTTACCCGCAATGACTTCTACAACACGTACACTCATTACACTTAAAGACCTTGCCAAGTCTTTTGCAAGGTTGGTGATTCGAGATACTTTCACCCCTGGGGCCGGTTGAATCTCGAAGCGTGTAATAACAGGCCCAGGATTCACCTCTACCACTTCCGCTTTCACACCAAACTCACGAAGGCGCAGTTCCAACAACTCAGATAACGCCAATAGCTCGTCTTCTGAATAGCCACCCTTCTTGGGTTTAGGTTTGGTTAATACCGAACGATCTGGAAGGGTATACGCCTTGTCTTTAGAGTTTGATTTAGTGTCTTCATTGCCGTCCAGCGCATCTAACTGTTTCGCTTCAGACAGGGTTTTAAAAGCGGGTTTATGATCTGGAATCGTTTCAACGATAGGCTGTTTAACGGTAGAGCTCGCAGGTTTAGCTTCGCCACCAAACAGGAGCTGATCGGCCTCTTCTTTTGAAACTCTCTTTGTTGCCTCCTCTTGCTCAACGAGTGGTTGATGATCAGCCACCTTAGTTGGAGACTGCCCCCACTCTTCGTCAATATAAAGGGTATCCCCAACACTGACTTCCTGTTCATTGGAGGAAAAATCATCCACAGATAAACTGTCTAGACCCACAAAGTCCGGTTCAGTGTGTCTATCTTTTGCTTCTAGGGCGAGCTCAGGGTTGGTCTCTTCCTTATTTTTCTTATTAAATAAAGAAAGAAGCTTTAAGCCTTTTGAGGTAACTTGTGGTGACTCTAGTTCTGAGTCTAACGCGCCTTGCTCTTCTGTCGCTTCTGTTTCTTGTTGCTTAGAAAAAAGCGCTCGACGTTTTTTACGAACAATGGCCGGCTCTTCGTCTTCGTCTTCTTCTAAAACAGGCAAGGTATCCGTTTCAGCACTCCCTTCAAGCTGAGTCTTTTGGTTTTCTGCTCGATAAGCCTGCCATTTGCAAGCAATGGCACTGGCTATACGATAGGCCCATTCGCCTAACCTATCCATCAGATCGGCCCAGTGCAGCTGAGTTAATAAAGTAAAAGCCAGTATGACAAAAGCTAAACTCACCAAAGTCGCTCCGTCATAACCAATCACTTCAAACAGCAATACTCCTAGTCCACGACCTAAAATGCCTCCGGCGCCATACTGAAGTTGTGTACTGCCAATGGTGTGCAAATAGCAAAGCACTGAACCAAAAGATAAATATAAAATACACCCTAGTGTAGATAATAGTGCGTTATTAAAAGGCAATAGCTTATGTGGGTTACGCCAAATAATCACAGCAACCCAGATGAATAAGGGGGGCAAGGTGTAAAACAAGGAACCAAAAAAGCTCGATGCCAGGTCTGCCAGTAACGCACCAATAGGGCCCATGGAGTTTTGAATCGGAGTGCCGTTACCAGAGTAAAACCACCCTGCATCCGTAGGTTCATAGGAGTAGGTGGCCAAACCAAGAAAAAACAATAAAAGCAGCGCCACAATAAAAGCCGCTTGTTTGGCAAACATATCCTTAATGGGTGATCTTACTGACTCACTCTGCTCTTGCGCCAAAATACCTGTCCTACATCCAATTTAAATCACGTTTATGGCAAAATAAAAAAAAGGCCATAGCGGCCTTAGCTTAACATAAAAAAAGCCAACCCAAAGGGTTGGCTTTCGTTTTTACTCTAAGAAAGGGAAATCTTAGAAAGAAACTTCAGCACCCACTACAGAGTAGTCAGCAGTTGCGTCATCTTCGTAGTCTACGTAAGTAGCGTAGTAACGGATGTCGCCAACTTGGTAATTAACAGTACCTTCAGTGATGCCTTGATCTTTTAGATCAACACCAGCAGACGCTTCACCGTCAAGAGTGTAGTACTGAACTGCAGCAGAAAGCTCTTCAGTTAGAGCAAGGTCAAGACCTAGACCGTAGTTGCTTACGTCTTTGTCTGTAGTAGCTGTATCAACACGAGAACCAGTTTGGTAGAAAGCAGAGATAGTTGCGATACCAGCAGGAACACTTGCACCTAGAGTTAGGATATGCTCGTCAGAGTTAGCACCACCAGATACACCCAAAGTTACACCAGAAACATCAGTTGCATAGTTAAAAGCAATAGCGCCTTTGTTTTCACCTTCTGCGACTTCAAGAGCAACGGTTAGTTCGTCGCTTACTGCGTAACGAATACCAAGACCAGTACCTAGGTCTTCTTTGGCACCGTCGTTATCTTCTTCAACACCAGCACTGAATGCTGCATCGTCGCCCATAGAGCCGTCGAAATCACCGAATTGTACCGCACCTTGCTTAACGTAGATTTCATCAAGATCGAAACCGCCGTCAGAACCAGTAGTATCACCTTCCATATCAAGGTCAAAGTATACTACACCAGTATCACCGATGATGTTTACTTCGCCTTCAGAACCAGCAGTGTCAGTGCCGTTATCAACAGATTTGTAGCTAAGACCAGCTGTACCTTTGAAAACTGGCTCAGCGGCTAGAGTAGTAGTAGAAACAGCAGCCGCAACAGCAGATACTGCAAAAACAGAAGCAAGTTTAATCGCTTTCATTCAAGATTCCCCTTTAATTATATTATGTGGCCTTAAAAGACCTTTAGTAAGTTTCTTACCACTCAATAAATGTTGGTAAATCAACCATTTCTAGTATCTTAAAACCGATCGATTTCACTTTTATGACAAATGCATGAAAAGCAAAAATCATGTAGTTCCAAACACCGCGTTCGATTGTGTTTTGAATCACTGTTTCGGACTAACCCGATTAAAACCAAGTTTTCCTTTACAGGTCAAGTGCCTCGTGCACTTTTTTTTCTTTTTTTACACTGAATTCCATTATTTTGAGCAAAAAACAATCAAACAAGCTAAAAAACAGGTTTCTTTTGACTTTTGCTTACACTTTGATTTCACACTCATGCGATAACTGTGCAGACAAATCACAAGAAAAATGTCTTTGTTTGCTTAATTGCGTTATCGGTTTCATAATCGGCTTCTTTAATTTTTTTCAACAATATCATCGAATTAATTTTTGATAGCGTTATAAAATGTTTTTTTAGGATTATTTTGTAAGCTTATGTCGAGCCCTGAAAACAATTCTCCCGAACTTCTATTACTTTCGGAGTCCCCTTATGAGACCCCAGACCCTAATAAAGCATTAGCCGATCCAGACGGGCTTGCCGCGGTAGGAGGGGATTTATCCAGCGAACGCCTTATTCACCTCTACAGCAAAGGTTTCTTCCCTTGGTTTAGCGAACCAGATCCGATTTTATGGTGGCACCCCAGTGAGCGCTGCACTCTAAACCCAGCGCTGTTCCATCAATCTCGATCACTATCTAAAGCCATAAAAAAGGCGCCTTGGTGTTATTCTTTCAATCAGGCCTTTGACCAAGTCATTGAACACTGTGCCGATCTTAGAAAGCACCAAGAAGGCACTTGGATATCCCCTGAAATCCAACAAGCCTACCGCCATTTACATACTCAAGGCTATGCTCACTCCATTGAAATTTGGCTAAATGACGAACTCGTGGGCGGCTTTTATGGCGTCGCCATAGGAAAGATGTTCTTCGGCGAATCCATGTTTTCACTCAAAGCGAATGCCTCAAAAGTAGCGCTGAGCACTTTTTGCCGACTGGCACAAAGCTTAGATATCGCTCTTATTGACTGCCAGGTTGAATCTGAGCACCTTATGAGCCTTGGGGCAGAACTGACCCCACGAACTAAGTTTATTCGCTTACTTGAAGAGCTCACTTACCCGTTAGAAAAAAACCGAAAACTAGAGACTCTTGCTCAGGCAGGCAAACAAAAACTGCCTTAACAATCGAAAAGAAAGGCTTTTGACTAAGTAAATTTGCCTTACGGTGTTTTTTTAGGCAAAATACCCGCGACTAATTTTAGGCGTTCTTAAATTCGCTACTGATAGCAATTTAACGTTCGCAGCTCACGCTTCTAACCTGAGTGTCGACCAACGCCTAGCTAAAATGAAAAGTTATCACATCATAGGACACTTATTGTGGCAAAAGAAGAAGGCTTAGAAATGGAAGGCACTATCATTGATACGTTGCCTAATACCATGTTCCGTGTCGAACTAGAAAATGGACACGTTGTAATCGCGCATATTTCTGGAAAAATGCGTAAGAACTACATTCGCATCCTAACGGGCGATAAAGTTAAAGTGGAATTAACACCATACGACCTATCAAAAGGGCGTATTGTTTACCGTGCTCGTTAAGAATCACAGCTGAGCTGGATTCTAGACAAGACACTGTCGACATAAAAAAACCGGGCTCTGAACCCGGTTTTTTTATGTCTGAAGCATCCGTTTAGTGAAGTACGGCTTCTTTTACCACCTCGAAGGTCAGCTCATCTCGCTGCTCATCTAGCAAGACTTTCACTTGCCCCCCATCACTAAGCTCACCAAACAAGATATGATCTGCTAATGGCTTCTTCAAGTATTCTTGAATCACTCGTGCCATAGGCCGAGCTCCCATTTGTCTATCATAACCTTTATTGGCCAACCAACCACGGGCTGTGTCAGTCACCTCTAACTGTACTGCTTTCGGATCAAGTTGAGCTTGTAACTCAACCAAGAATTTATCCACCACGTTAAAGATAATGCGCTCATCCAGTTGTTTAAACTGAATCACAGCATCTAAGCGGTTGCGAAACTCAGGGGTGAAGGTTTTATTAATCACTTCCATACCATCAGAAGAGTGATCCTGACTAGAGAAACCAATAGAGCGCTTAGCCAACTCCTCTGCCCCAGCATTAGAGGTCATGATTAAAATGACGTTTCTAAAATCCGCTTTACGACCATTGTTGTCGGTCAAGGTGCCGTGATCCATTACCTGCAATAATAGATTGAAGACTTCTGGATGGGCTTTCTCAATTTCATCCAGCAACACCACACTGTGAGGGTTCTTAGTGACCGCTTCAGTCAACAAGCCTCCTTGATCAAAGCCAACATAACCCGGTGGTGCACCAATTAAACGCGAAACAGCGTGGCGCTCCATATATTCGGACATGTCAAAACGAATGAGCTCCAAGCCAAGCTGTTGCGCCAACTGCTTAGTTACTTCCGTTTTACCCACCCCGGTGGGGCCAGCCATTAAGAAAGAACCAATGGGCTTTTGCTCAGCTTTCAAACCAGCTCGTGACAGCTTGATGGCCGCAGAAAGGGAGTCAATGGCTTCATCTTGCCCAAACACCACCATTTTCAGGTTTCGCTCTAAGTTCGATAACACCTGTTTATCATCGGCATTGACTGAGCGCACTGGCACACGCGCAATCTTGGAGACGATATCCTCGATTTCCGCAACCCCAATAACCTCTTTGCGCTTGCCTTCCGGTTGCAAGCGCTGATATGCCCCTGCTTCATCAACCACATCAATGGCTTTGTCTGGCATATGACGGTCGGTAACATAACGTTGCGCCAACTCAGCTGCAGCCAACAAGGCTGGCTCTTCATATTTAATCTGATGGTGCTCTTCAAAAGAGCCAATAATCCCTTTCAGAATTTGGTAGGTGTCATCCACACTCGGCTCGTTGACATCTATCTTTTGGAAACGGCGAGCTAAAGCATGATCTTTTTCAAAGACTCCACGAAACTCTTGAAAAGTGGTCGAGCCGATACAACGCAAACCACCAGAACTTAGTACAGGTTTTAGTAGATTAGAGGCATCCATTACCCCACCAGAAGCCGCTCCTGCGCCTATGATGGTATGGATTTCATCAATAAACAGTATCGCATTTGGTAGTTTTTTAAGCTCGCCTAGCAATTGCTTCAAGCGTTTCTCAAAGTCACCGCGATACTTAGTGCCAGCCAGTAAGGAGCCTAAATCAAGGGAATAAACCACACCATCCGCAATCACATCAGGCACTTGCCCATCGACTATGCGTTTAGCCAAACCTTCAGCAATGGCGGTTTTACCAACACCAGACTCTCCCACCAATAAAGGATTGTTCTTTCGACGACGAGAAAGAGTCTGAATAACACGTTCGATCTCATACTCACGACCAATCAGCCGATCAATCTTACCCTCTTTGGCTTCTTCATTGAGGTTGGTAGCGAATTTTTGCAATGGCGCGGTGTTAGTATCCTCTGTTTCTTCCTCTTCTGCCTGAGCACCGTCCGATGACTCATCATCTAATTTTGAGATTCCATGGGCCACATAATTCACCACGTCAATGCGTTTCACACCATGGCGTTTTAATAAATACACAGCCTGACTTTCTTGTTCGCTGAAAATCGCCACCAGCACATTGGCGCCAGTGACTTCACGTTTACCAGATGACTGCACATGAAACACGGCTCGTTGCAAAACACGTTGAAAACCCAACGTTGGTTGCACTTCACGTTCGTCATCTTCCTCTGGAATTAAAGGGGTTGTACTGTCGACAAACTCTTCGAGTTCTTTGGTTAAGGTATCTAGGCTGATGCCGCAGGCGGTTAACACACCAGAGGCCGCATCATTTTCTATCAGAGCTAATAACAAATGCTCCACAGTCATAAATTCATGGCGTTTGTCACGCGCCGCTTTAAAGGCAGTATTTAGGGTTTGCTCTAGTTCTTTATCTAACATTGCTATTCCCTCACTCCGAATTAATCGACTTTCTGCAGATCACACAACAAGGGGTGCTCATTCTGCTCTACAAACTGTTGTACCATTGCTACTTTCGTTTCTGCAATATCAAAAGGGTAAACACCGCACACCCCTTTTCCTTTTTGGTGTACTTCTAACATGACTTGATTGGCTTTCTCAGTATCCATTGAGAAAAACCGTTGTAATACAAACACTACAAAATCCATGGGGGTAAAGTCGTCATTAAACAGCACCACCTGATACATAGAAGGGGGTTGTAGCTCTGTTTCATCTGGCGCCAGTAAAATACTAGACTGACCATGGTGTTCTTCATCAGACGACATTTTTATAGTTTGGTTCATTATCATTATTTGGTTCTCTGAAACTCTTTATCCAATCTGCACTCAGTCATCCTGCTTCGGCAAAGTGAATTGGGTAATTTGATGACTCTTAGATTTTACAAAACCCCAATCGACTTCTACTCTCATTATTGAAGGGATTAAATGTGCAATCAATGCTTGTAGCAAATATTAACATTGATTCACACAAAAGACTTTGCAGGTATTTCGCAATTTCGCTCTGTCTTTCCCTCAAAAAACACTAACAGTGCAATTACGCAATTAGTAGCGGAGTCAATAGGAGTAACTCATGCATCGTGGATCTGTAAAGTGGTTTAATAACGCGAAAGGCTATGGCTTTATCGTTTCGGAAGATTTCAACGAAGATTTATTTATTCATTATTCAGCCATTAACGTGGAAGGCTATAAAACATTAAAAGCCGGACAAACTGTGAGCTTTAATGTTGAACCCGGCAACCGCGGCTTACATGCCATCGACATTACTCCCGAAGTAAAGGACACCGATACCCCTCATTAAGGCAATCGATCTTTTAGTACGTATTTGTTAATCTACTCACTAAAGCTAGCCTCTTTAGTGAGTTTTTTTATAACGGTACAACATGTCATCTCAGCTTATATTGCTCAACAAACCCTTTCGAGTCATCAGTCAGTTTTCCCCTTCTGGTGATAAAACTACCCTTGCTGACTTCATTAAAGAAACCGATGTGTATCCTGCAGGTAGGCTCGATTACGATTCTGAAGGGCTTTTATTGCTTACTAATAATGGCGCACTGCAGCACATTATTGCATCGCCTAACTTTAAACAGCCTAAGACTTATTGGGTTCAAGTAGAAGGCGAAATAAGCGACGAGGCACTTAAGGCTTTATCTAAAGGGGTTATGTTAAAAGATGGACTAACAAAGCCAGCCATTGCTCAGCGCATACCAGAACCTGACGTATGGCAACGAACACCACCTGTGAGACAAAGGCAAAACATTCCGACTAGCTGGCTTAGCCTGCAAATAAAAGAAGGCAAGAACCGTCAAGTAAGAAGAATGACCGCCGCAGTCGGCTTTCCGACACTAAGGCTCATTCGTTATGCCATCGGCCCTTTTTCAATCGACCAACTTAATCACGGCGAATGGTGTTACGCCTCAATCCCCCCCTCACTCGAACAAGAGGTCAGCCAATTTGAACAACGAAAACAAACAAGGACAACCCCACCTCACCGTCGCCGCAGTCATTCAAAAAAACCACCAATACCTCATGGTAAAAGAATGGCAAGAGGGAAAACTGGTCATCAACCAGCCGGCGGGACACGTGGAAAACGGTGAAAGCCTAACTCAAGCGGTTATCCGTGAAGTACTTGAAGAAACCGGCTGGAAGGTGAGCCCCATTGCTTTGCTAGGCAGCTACAGCTTCACGCCTTATGTTGGGAGCGACACTTACCATAGGGTTTGCTTTCTTTGTGACCCCATAGAGCAAGTTTCTACTCAATTGGATGAAGACATAGACTCTTGTGTTTGGCTGAGCGAGCAAGACATCAAGCAAACCGCGCATCGCAGCCCTTTAGTGGCAGAGTGTATTGAAGATGCCAAAACCGCCCCCATGATAAAACTTGAATTTATTAAGGATCATTTTTTGCTGCCTGAATCAGGTAAAATAAGCTGATACAATAGGCAACTTTATAAAATTAATCTGAGGCTTGCCCCTCCATTCTAAATGAGAACTCATACAGGTCATGAAAGAACCCCTTAACACTAGCAATAACCAAAGCAAAAAAGTCATCGTTGGCATGTCAGGTGGTGTCGACTCGTCTGTGTCCGCACTGATTTTGATGCAACAAGGGTATCAGGTTGAAGGCCTTTTCATGAAAAACTGGGATGAGGATGATGGCACTGAGTACTGTACCGCCAAAGAAGACCTTGCTGATGCTCAAGCCGTTAGTGACACCTTGGGAATCAAGCTACACACAGCAAACTTTGCTGCTGAATATTGGGATAATGTGTTTGAGCATTTTTTAGCCGAATACAAAGCAGGACGAACACCTAACCCTGACATACTGTGCAATAAAGAAATTAAATTTAAAGCTTTTCTTGAATACGCTCTTGCCTTAGGTGCCGACTACATCGCGACTGGTCACTATGTACGACGTGGCGAAGAAAACGGCAAACCTTTGTTACTCAAAGGTTTAGATGGCAATAAAGATCAAAGTTACTTCTTATATGCTGTTGGCAAAGATGAAATTGCCAAAACTCTGTTTCCTGTCGGAGAGTTAGAAAAACCTGAGGTAAGGCGTTTAGCGGAAGAATACAACCTCGTTACTCATAACAAGAAAGATAGCACCGGCATTTGTTTTATCGGTGAAAGACGCTTTAAAGACTTTTTAGAGCAATACCTACCAGCACAACCGGGCGACATCGAAACCTTGACGGGTGATAAAATTGGCCGCCACCATG
Source organism: Marinomonas epiphytica (assembly GCF_054780655.1). Classification (NCBI taxonomy): domain Bacteria; kingdom Pseudomonadati; phylum Pseudomonadota; class Gammaproteobacteria; order Oceanospirillales; family Oceanospirillaceae; genus Marinomonas; species Marinomonas epiphytica. The sequence continues at coordinate 400,726 of NZ_BAAGVX010000026.1, read as the reverse complement.
GTTTGATGTACCACACCATTGGCCAGCGCCAAGGCCTAGGAATTGGAGGCTTAGCCAACTATTCGGACGACCCTTGGTATGTGGTCGAGAAAAATCTCGAACGTAATGTTCTTGTGGTGACTCAAGGGGGGCAAGACGACGCTCTATATAAGAGTCACTTGATAGCCGATAATTTTGATTGGGTAGCAAGGGAGAAGCCAAACTTGCCTTTAACCTGTAAAGCCAAATGTCGTTACCGCCAACCCGATCAAGATTGCACAATCTACGAGCTACCTGATGGCCGAGTTGAAGTGGCCTTTGCTGAGCCGCAAAGAGCCATTACACCAGGCCAATCAGTGGTCTTCTATGTGGATCAAGTTTGCCTGGGTGGCGGTATTATCAACCAAGCTTTTAATAAATCCTAAACAAGAGTGTTTTCTGTGAGTAGTAAAGAAAAACAACAAAGCATTGCTTTAGCCGCTATTTTTCAAGCCGCAGATCTAGTTAGCCAACTAGCGAAAACCGGGCAAGCAGAAAAAGAGCCCATGACACCACTCATTGAAAGCATTCTAATGCTCAACGCAGAGAGTACAGAAGACATTTATGGGGGCTCTTGGGATTGCCAAAGCAATCTTGCCTTGGGCCGCCGCATTACCCGCTTAGCATTAGGCAAAGACCGTAATAGCATTAACCCAGACACCATCCGCTATGCCTTGAGCTTAATACACCTTGAAGGGAAACTCGCAAAAGCCCCCGAGTTGCTTGAAAAAATTGGCCTTACCATAAAACAAATTGAGCAGAAGAAGGGTCTCTACGACACCGTTTTGCATGACAATCTTTTAGCGTCTATTTCAGGTATGTATCAGGACACCTTAAGCACCTTACCTTTTCGTATACAAGTACAGGGAGATAGCCGACACTTACAACAACCTCATGTTGCCAACCCAGTAAGAAGTGTATTAATGGCTGGAATTCGAGCTGCTATGCTATGGCGTCAGCTAGGTGGAAAACGGTGGCACTTGATCTTCAAGCGCAAGCGCATTTTAGCCGCCCTAGACGAGCGCTAAGAACACAAGGTAAGCAATCAAACCAAGCTTATTTAGCCTTATTGATATTTTGTCATCAAATCGTCGCCTAGCTATGCATAATTAACAGCTAAGCTAGGCCTGACGTTACCTTCTAAACCCACAAATAAATCACAATCACTGGCATCAATCTTGAGTATATTCACAAGCGATGTCACTTTGATGCTTTTTTAGGTACTATACTGGGCAAAATTTTTAACCTGATCAGTCAGTTTAATAAAAAGGAACGGCGGCCAAAAGTCACCTTCATAGCAAATGGCTAATAGCCTAACAAGTTAGGGGAATTACATGTCGAAACAAACCATCTATTACACTCTTACCGACGAAGCACCAGCATTAGCAACCTCTTCGCTATTGCCTATTTTTGGCGCATTCGCCAAAGAAGCTGATATCGAACTTAAACTTACTGATATTTCACTTGCTGGTCGTATTCTTGCTGCATTTTCGGACCGTTTACCTGCCGATAAGCAAGTTGAAGATGGCCTGAAATTTTTAGGCGAATTAACGGCTGACCCTAAAGCGAACATTGTTAAGCTACCAAACATCAGTGCTTCTCTTCCTCAGCTAAACGCTGCAATTAAAGAACTTCAAGGCCAAGGCTACGACATTCCTAGCTACCCTGAAAGCGCTCAAACAGACGAAGAAAAAGACGCTCAAGCTCGCTACTCTAAAATTTTAGGCAGTGCAGTAAACCCAGTATTGCGCCAAGGTAACTCTGACCGTCGTGCGCCTGCTGCCGTAAAAGGTTTCGCTCGCAAGAACCCACACTCTATGGGAGCTTGGAAGAAGACATCTGCTAGCCACGCTGACTATATGCGCGGCGGCGACTTCTTCTCTTCTGAACAGTCCGTAACAATGGACAAAGATCAAACTGTCAGCATTGAATTCGTCGGTAAAGACGGTTCTGTAGAATTGAAAAAGTCTTTACCTCTTATTAAAGGTGAAGTACTAGACAGCATGAACATGAGCTGCAAACAGCTGCGTGCTTTCTTCGAAGAAACTCTTCAAGACGCAAAAGAAAACAACATCATGTGGTCACTACACGTGAAAGCGACAATGATGAAAGTTTCTCACCCAATCGTATTCGGCCATGCCGTTACAGTTTTCTTCAAAGACGTTTGGGAAAAATACGGTGAGCTGTTTGACGAAATCGGTGTTAATCCAAACAACGGTCTAGGCAGTGTTTACGACAAGATCAAATCTCTTCCTGAAGCACAACAAGAAGAGATCAAACAAGCGATTGAAGCTTGTTACGAAACACGCCCTGAGCTTGCTATGGTTGATTCCGACAAAGGTATCACTAACCTACACGTACCAAGTGACGTAATCGTTGATGCTTCTATGCCTGCAATGATCCGTAACTCTGGCCAAATGTGGGGCCGTGATGGCAAGTCTAAAGACACGAAAGCAGTTATGCCTGAAAGTACTTACGCGCGCATTTACCAAGAAACCATCAACTTCTGTAAAACCAATGGTGCGTTTGACCCAGTGACTATGGGTACGGTACCAAACGTTGGTTTGATGGCTCAAAAAGCACAAGAATACGGTTCTCATGACAAAACTTTCGAAATGAAAGAAGACGGTGTTATGCGCATCCTTGACGAAAACGGCCAAGTATTGATGCAACACGAGGTTGAAAAAGGCGACATCTGGCGTGCTTGTCAAACTAAAGATGCTCCAATTCGCGACTGGGTAAAACTTGGTGTAACCCGTGCTCGTCAATCTGACACACCTGCTGTCTTCTGGTTAGAAGAAGAGCGCGCTCACGACATCCAGCTTCGTAAGAAAGTAGAACTGTACCTACAAGAGCATGACACAACGGGTCTAGACATTCGCATTATGCCTTACAGCGAAGCGATTCGTTTCTCTATGGAGCGCATTGTGCGAGGCTTAGACACTATCTCTGTAACAGGTAACGTACTACGTGATTACCTAACTGACTTATTCCCAATCATGGAACTTGGCACTTCAGCTAAAATGCTATCTATCGTACCTATGCTTTTAGGTGGTGGTATGTACGAAACAGGCGCAGGCGGTTCTGCACCAAAACACGTACAACAACTAATGGAAGAAAACCACTTACGTTGGGACTCACTAGGTGAATTCCTTGCGGTAGCCGTTTCATTCGAAGAGTTAGGCATTAAGAACGACAATCAAAAAGCCATTGTTCTTGCCAATGCTCTAGATAAAGCGACAGGTCGTCTGCTCGACACCAACAAATCACCTTCTCGTAAAGCGGGTGAATTGGATAACCGTGGCAGCCACTTCTACCTAGCGATGTACTGGGCACAAGAGCTAGCTGCACAAACTGAAGATGCAGCCCTTGCAGAGAAGTTTGCTCCATTGGCTAAAGAGCTGACTGAAAAAGAATCAGCAATTGTTGCTGAGTTGGCTCAGGTTCAGGGTTCTCCTGCCGGTATCGATGGTTACTACCATGCAGACCTTGCAGAAGTTGAAAAAGTCATGCGCCCAAGCGCAACGTTCAACCAAGCTTTAAGCTCTTTATAAGCGAGCAACGCGTTACCCTTTAGTAAAAAGCCCAGAATTCAGTTCTGGGCTTTTTTTATGCTTTAACCTACCGTATACCCTGTATTACCTAGCCTCTTTTGCCTATAATAGCGACTCCCTGAAAACCTTGCTCGAGGCCTTATCTCAATGGAATTAACTAGCTTAAACGCAATTTCCCCTATCGACGGTCGTTACGGATCAAAAACACATGTTTTACGCCGCTCTGTAAGTGAGTACGGCCTGTTACGTATGCGCGTCATAGTCGAAGTGCGTTGGTTACAAGCACTTGCCAACCACCCTCAAATCACTGAAGTACCGGCACTAAGTCAAGAAGCGAACAACATCTTAGACCAATTGGCTGCTAATTTTAGTGAAGCTGATGCGCAAGCCATCAAGGACATTGAGAAAACAACCAATCATGATGTAAAAGCGGTTGAGTACTTCATCAAGAGCAAAATGACAGACAACGCTGAGTTGGCTAACGTCTCTGAGTTTGTTCACTTTGCCTGTACCTCTGAGGACATTAACAACCTATCCCACGCTTTAATGCTAAAAGAAGCCCTAGCAGAAGGCATCACTCCTGAGCTAGAAAACGTTGTCAGCGCGGTTGAAGAACTTGCCCTTGAGCATGCAGAACAACCTATGCTATCTCGTACTCACGGCCAAACTGCTTCCCCTTCTACGGTTGGTAAAGAGATGGCCAACGTAGCGGCTCGCCTTAAACGCCAACTTAAGCAAATCAACCAAGTTGAATTCTTAGGTAAGATCAACGGCGCTGTAGGTAACTATAATGCTCACCTTTCTGCCTACCCAGATGTTGATTGGCAAGCCCATGCTGAACAATTTGTTAGCTCTCTAGGCCTAACCTGGAACCCTTACACCACTCAAATTGAACCCCACGATTACATTGCTGAGTTGTACGATGCAATCAGCCGTTTTAACACGATTCTAATCGACTTTGACCGGGATGTTTGGGGCTATATTTCCATGGGCTTCTTCAAACAAAAAACCATTGCCGGTGAAATTGGTTCTTCCACCATGCCTCATAAAGTCAACCCAATCGACTTTGAAAACTCAGAAGGCAACCTAGGCATCGCCAATGCGATCATGAATCACCTAAGTGCTAAGTTGCCGATTTCTCGCTGGCAACGTGACTTAACAGACTCGACAGTGCTGCGTAACCTTGGTGTTGGTCTTGCACACAGTTTGATCGCCTATCAAGCAACGTTAAAAGGCATCAGCAAACTTGAAATCAATGCCCCACGTTTAGCAGAAGATTTAGATGCGGCTTGGGAAGTTCTTGCAGAACCCATTCAAACGGTAATGCGCCGTTATGGCATTGAATCTCCTTATGAAAAGCTGAAGGAACTGACTCGCGGTCGTACCATTGATCAAGCGACCATTGAAGCCTTCGTTGAGACTCTTGAGCTGCCTGACAGCGCTAAGGCTGAGCTAAAGGCGTTAACCCCAGCCAGCTATATTGGTAATGCCGTTGCTCAAGCTAAAGCCATTCGCGGTTAACTAGCTCTTTAAATGGTTTAAAAAAGAGCCGATTTATCGGCTCTTTTTCGTTTCTTTTCTCTTACGGTATTCAATATGATGGATTTAGACTCCCCCCTTTCATTACTTGGCGGCATGACAGCCAGAACTTTTTTATCAGAATATTGGCAAAAAAAACCCCTTCTCATTCGCCAGGCCCTAGCCGACTTCACACCGCCTTTAGACGCTGATGAACTAGCAGGCCTTGCAATGGAAGAGGAAGTAGAAGCACGTATTGTGATTGAAAAAGGTGAAAAGCCTTGGCAATTATTACAAGGGCCATTTGACGAAGACACTTTCGCCACTTTACCAGAAAAAGAATGGAGCTTATTAGTTCAAGCCGTTGATCACTGGGTTCCAGACATTCAATCTCTTAAAGAACAATTTCAATTTTTACCCAGTTGGCGTCTCGATGATGTAATGGTTAGCTATGCCACTGAAGGCGGTAGTGTTGGCCCCCACTACGATCAATACGATGTTTTCTTATTACAAGCTGCGGGTCAACGACGCTGGCAAGTTCTAGCACCAGAACAGTACCAAGACCATCCTATGCAGGGCGTGGATTTACATATTTTGCAGAACTTTGAGGCAGACCCAAAGCAAGACTGGCTCTTGGACGCTGGTGATATGCTCTATTTGCCTCCTAACTTTGCTCATAATGGACGCGCGCTGGACAATGAGTGCATGACCTACTCAATCGGGTTTAGGGCACCAAGTATGCAAGATGCACTCACTGGCATTCGCGATAAACTGTGTGAAGAGATCAATGCTAAACATCGTTTTTCTGCACCAGAAAGTTTGACCCGGGAACACTCCGCGCAAATCCACCCTAGCGATATTGATTACCTGCAAACTGAGCTAAGTGACATGCTCGCTCAGCCTGAAAATTTAGCCCAATGGCTTGGTACAACCATGAGTGAAAGCAAGTATCCTGAGTACCAGTCGGCATTAACTCAGCAAGAGACCTTACAGGCTTTTGAACAAGCAGTAGCAGGACAAACCTTCTTCCGCCCAGGGGATGCGAGAATTTGCTATTACGAACATGAAACGCAATCAAGCTTAAGTGTTTTCTGCAATGGGGAATCCATTAAAGTGAGCCACACTCTTACAGGTTTCGTACAAGCATTGTGTGAACAGAGTGAATTTGATTTTTCGCAGTTAGATTTATCTCTAGAGGAAGACTTAAAACCCTTACTGTTTTTTATTATTAACCAGCAAGGTTTAGTGGCTCTTAGCACGAATGAAGAGGAGTAAGCGCCTAAATGAAAGCATTAACTTCAGACTGGTCAAGCTCTCAAGAGCAAATTAAGTTTGTTCGCACTCAGGTATTTATTATCGAACAGGGCATTAGCCCAAGTGACGAATGGGACGAACAAGACAAAACCGCCATTCACTTCATTACCTTTGGTAATACAGCTGTACCCACTGGTACTTGCCGCCTTACCGAACAAGGACAAATAGGTCGCTTAGCCGTATTAGAACATTATCGTCAACAAGGCTATGGACAGCTTTTATTAAATAAAGCGATACAAGTCGCAAGAGAAATGCAGATGAGCGACGTTTTCTTACACGCCCAAGTGGAATCTCAAGCCTTTTATCAGCAACAGGGCTTCTTAACCGATGGAAAGGTGTTCCTTTCTGCCGGCAAACTGCATGTAAAGATGACACGTAGAATATAAAAAAAGCGAGCTAAATTAGCTCGCTTTTTTTGCATCAATGAAGTGCTTATACGATTGCAATTAGCTCAACATCAAATTGCAATACAGAATAAGGCTGAATCATAGCACCAGCACCTTGCGCGCCGTAAGCAAGCTCTGCAGGAATAGTAAGACGGTATTTAGCACCCTCTTTCATTAGTTGCAGGCCTTCTGTCCAACCAGCAATAACACCCGTTAGAGGGAACTCAATTGGCTCGCCACGAGCGATAGAGCTATCAAAAACCTGACCATCGATCAAACGACCTTCGTAATGAACACGAACGGTAGATTCACGGCTTGGATTCGCACCAGTACCTTCTTCAAGTACTTCGTACTGTAAGCCAGACTCAGTAGTCTGAACACCTTCTTTAGCTTTGTTTTCAGCTAAGAAGGCTTCGCCAGCTTTCACATTACCTTCAGAAGCGGCTTTTGTTTTCTCTTCCATTTTAGCTTGCAACTCAGCAAACGCAGCTTCAAGCTCTGCACCTGGAACACGCATTTCCGCTTGATTTAGGGCATCTTCAATCGCAGCAAAAAGGTGAGTTAGAGATAATTCTCCTAGGTCACTTCCACGTAATTGATCACCGATTTGACGGCCGATACCGTATGCAATTTTTGCTTCATTCGAGTCGAACGACAGTTCAGACATGTTAAAACTCTCTTTTATTC